>NZ_JBEXIM010000008.1:0-203610 GCF_040608575.1 Micromonospora sp. NPDC005171
ACTCAACGACCGCCCCCGCATGACCCTGAACTGGGCCACCCCCGGTGAGAAAATGACCCAGCTCCTCGGTGTTGCAACCACCGGTTGAGCCCGCCCAGCTAACGGAAACTGTCCAAGATCGGGCGGCGGGCCACGGGTGCACGGCTGCCAGCCCGGGGTTGATCCGCCAACCCGTGACGTCTCAGTGGGTCGGCTGCTGCATGATCCAGGTGGGCACCGGCACCGCCAGGGAGCCCACCACCTCCCAGCCGGCCCGGCGGTACAGCTCGACGTTGCCCGGGTTGCTGGTCTCCAGGATCGCCGGCAGGCCGTCAGCGGCGGCACGATCCAGCCCGGCCCGCATGACGGCGCGGCCCCAACCGCGTCCGGCGCTGTCGGGGTGGGTGCCAAGGACACCGAGATACCAGAACGGGTACGTCGGCAGGGCGGCGTGCACGACGTGGTCGTAGCCCTGCACCCGGGCCAGCACGTCGGCGGGGTACCGCGCTTCCTCCGGCGACCCGTGCCCGGCGGCCGGCACGGCAGCCGGTTGCCCGGCCGGCGGCTCCCAGATGGCGACTGACGCACCGCCAGCGATCGTCCAGATCGACGACCGGTGCACCCGCTTGTCGAAGAGGTGCCCGAAGAACGTGGCGGCGTGGCGCGGGTAGGTGTCCTCGTCGGGGAACAGGTGCCGCAGGACGGGGTCCTTGACGAACGCGGCGACCAGCGAACCGACCACGGCATCGCGGTCCGCTGGGGTGGCGATGGTGATCTCAGGCGTTGTCACAGCAGTCGACACTATCCGGACGAAGCGCCTTGACCCTGACACGGTGGCGGACCGGAGACCGGTTCCCTGGACCTCGACGACTACCGGAGACACTCGCCGACGCCGACCTCACGACACGGTGAGCACTGTCGATCTGCGGGTCAGCCGAAGGTGAAGGCGTACGCCTCGGCGTCGGGCTCGCCGAACGTGATCTCCAGGGTCCGTTCACCGACCGAGCCGTCCTGGCGGACGAGTTGGTAGAGGCGGCCGTCCTGGAGTACGCCGTTGCCGTCGGCGTCGACGTCGACGCCGTGTGACGGGCCGGGAGCCGCGCCGTCGAGCAGCACCCGGAACGGGATCGACCGGCCCGCCCCGGGGGCCAGCACGAGATGCGCGTCGCGGGCGTGGAACCGGACGGCGATGCCGCCGCCGGCCTGGTTCAGCACGACGTTCTCCGACCCGATCGTCCACTCCCCCGCCAGCGCCCACTGGTTGAGGCCGAGGTTCGCCGGCACCTGGTAGGCGCGGCGTTCGTCGAGCGCCGGGCCGTTCGGCGACGCGAAGTGTTCGCCGCGACTGAAACCGAGGTACGTCTCGGGCGTCCGCAGGTTGGCCCAGTCGGCCTCCGCCTCCGGGCCGACACCGTTGACGGGTACGGGGTCCCGCTCGATGCCCAGCAGTTGTTGCAGCGTCCGCTCGGACTGCTCGTAGCGTCCCTCGCCGAAGTGCTCGTCACGGATGACGCCGTCGGTGTCGACGAAGTAGAGCGCCGGCCAGTAGTGGTTGTCGAAGGCGCGCCAGATCGCGTAGTCGTTGTCGACCGCCACCGGATAGTCGATCGATCGGGCCGCGACCGCCCGCCGCACCCAGTCGACGTCGTGCTCGAACCCGAACTCCGGGGTGTGCACCCCGACGACGACCAGCCCGTCATCCCGGTATGCCTGCGACCAGGCCCGCACGTACGGCTCCTGACGCAGCCAGTTGATGCAGGTCAACGTCCAGAAGTTGACCAGGACGACGCGTCCGCCCAGGTCGGCCGGGCCGAGTGGCTCGGAGTTGAGCCACTCGGCCGCCCCGTTCAGTGGGGGCAGGTGCACGGCCATCTAGCGCAGCGACCGGAAGGCGGTGCGCATCTCTTCCGAGAAGAGTTGCGGCTGTTCCCAGGCCGCGAAGTGCCCGCCCTTGTCCAGCCTGTTGTAGTGGATGAGATTGGGATACGCCTGCTCTGCCCAACTCTGGGGAGCCTGGTAGAGCTCGTCAGGGAACACGCTCACGGCAACCGGGATCTGCACACCCTTGGCCGCGAAGAAGGAGAGCTGGTTCTCCGCATACAGGCGAGCCGAGGAAACCCCGGTGTTCGTCAGCCAGTAGAGCGAAATGTTGTCGAGGAGATCCTCCGGCGTGATGCCTCGGGGCTGGCCGGCGATGGACTCGGAAATGAGCTTCAGGCTGGCGGCGTCATGGTCGAGCATGTAGGTCGCCAAGGCGACGGGCGAGTCCGCCAATCCGGTCAGCGTCTGGGCGCGTCCCATCTCAAGGGCGTAGCTGGAGTGCTTCCAGAAGAAGTCCGCCTGCTCACAGGCGCGCTTCTCGTCCTCAGAGAGATTGGACGGGAGCGACCCGAGAGGATTGTTCGCACCGGTGATACCGGACTGGAGCATCGCGTCGATGTCGGGCGGATACACGCCCGGCATGTTGGTGTGAATGCCGATCAGTTCCGGAGGCGCCTGCACACCCATCAGCTCCGTGATGAGCGCTCCCCAGTCGCCGCCCTGCGCCACGAACCGCATGTAGCCGAGGCGCCTCATCAACTCGATCCAGGCGGTTGCGATGTGTTGCGGGTCCCAGCCAGGCATGCTCGGCTTGCCGGAGAAGCCGTAACCGGGCATCGACGGGATCACCAGATGGAAGGCGTCCGAGGCGCTCGCACCATGCGCGGTGGGATTGGTGAGCGGGTCGATGATCTTCATCTGCTCGATCACCGAGCCCGGCCACCCGTGCGTGATGATGAGCGGCAGTGCGTCCTCGTGCTTCGAACGGATGTGGAGGAAGTGGATGTCCAGGCCGTCGATCTCGGTCATGAACTGCGGCAGCGCGTTCAGCCTCGCCTCGACCTTGCGCCAGTCGTACTCTTTCTCCCAGTAACGCGCGAGGGCCTGCATCGTCGCAAGCTGCACTCCCTGCGACTGATCCGGCACGGTTTCCTTTTCGGGCCAGCGTGTGGCGGCGATACGCGCCCGCATCGCCTTGAGGTCCGCCTCGGGGATTTCCACCTTGAACGGCCGGATTTCCGTTGTTCCGGGTCGCGTCATGGTCTTGACAGCCATGGGTGTTTCCTCTCCGTCTAGGTTTGCGCCTCGCGAGGAGAAATCATGGGGTGAAGGCCCTGCCGGACTTTATGTGCCAACGATTGGGCACGCCGCCGCCATATCTCGGAGCCTAGTGTCGACCGACCGCGATGGCCGGCGAAGTTGCCACTTACTCGGCGGCCTTCCGGACACCGGGCGATACACCGACCATCAGGGTGGTTTCCCTATGCCGTCCACATGAAAGATCGGTCGATGTTGCGGGGACGACTACTGACCGAGAGCCTCCGTGTCGGCACCGACGTGCGCCTACCGTCATTACACAGGCCGCAGTGGAGCACGGCCGCGCCGTCGGCGTACCCGAGCATCAGCTCGACTGGGGCGACTGAGCGCATCTGTCGAGGGATCCGCGATCACGGCCGATGGCGGAAGCTGATGCGCATCAGCCGACTGTCAGCCCAGTCTTCGAGCCGAGTCGGCCGGATGGTGCCGGGGTCGTGGGGCTGATTGAGATCCGCCACGATCTCCGCCAGCACTGCCTGACGTTCAGCTGGGTCGGTGACAGGCGTGGCCCGTGCAGGCAGATCTGCACTAATCCCGTTCTTGAGGTGGAAGGTGAAGTTGGGATTGGCGAGAAGGTTCGCATGCCAGTCGGTCGCGGCACCGCCGGCGCCGCTACACAGGTAGGTGGCGCCCGCAGCTCGGTAGAAGAAGATCTCGATGCGGCGTGCTCGGCCGGTGCGGCGCCCCAGCGTCGTGATGTCGATGATCCGTTCTCTGGTGCCCGCGGCGGGGGTGATCTCGATGGCTTGTCGGATGTGGTTGGGCAGGTGGGACAAGGACGCGTCCCGTGCGGAGTCGTTCGGCCCGGTCGTGTCTGGAGTGCTCATGCGGCCTCGACCTGAAGGGCGGGGCCGAGGAGGAGTCCACCGTCGATGACGTACTCCGACCCGGTGATGAACGACGCGTCCGACGACGTGAGGAACAGGAGTAGACGGCTGACGTCGGTCGGCTCCCCGAGCCGGGGGATGGCGAACGGCTCGGGTGAGTAGAAGTCCGCGATTGCCGCGACCGCGCCAGCTGCTGGTTCGTGGATGAAGGAGGTCGATATCACGCCGGGGTGGATAGTGTTCACCCGGATGTGGTCGCGGCCGAGTTCGAGTGCTGCCGTCTGGGTGAGGCCTCGCACGGCCCACTTGCTGGCGACGTACGGCGCGTAGTGAGCCGTGCCGCCCAGGCCCATTGTCGAGGCGACGTTGACGATGGCTCCCCCTGCTGCCCGGCGCAGAGCGGGGGCTGCGACCTTGATGCCGAGGAAGGTCCCTGTGAGGTTGATGTCGAGGATGCGCGACCAGGTGGCCTGATCCGTGTTTTCGATTGTTGCGGGCGGGTTCTGCACGCCCGCGTTGTTGACGAGCACGTGCAGGGCGCCGAAGGCGCTCTCGGCGGCCAGCACGGCGGCGGACCACGAGCTCTCGTCGGTAACGTCAAGGCGGACGAAGCGAGCGCGGGTCCCGAGTTCGTCGGCGAGAGCGGCGCCGCGTTCCGCGTCGATGTCGCCGATCACCACGTTCGCTCCCTCGGCGTGAAAGGCGCGCACGTGGCTCGAGCCCTGGCCGCCGGTCCCACCGGTCACGAGCACTGTCTGGTTGTCGAAGCGGGGCATCAGATGTTCCTTCGGTGCGTGGGTGAATGACCGGGATCACCTGTGATGAGCCACGGCCAGTGGTGAGCCGATCGACTCACCACTCCCCTAACACTAGGTCGGCGGCAGTTGCGAGTCAAGCCACTCACCTCGTATGCTCGGCCCATGAGCAGGGTCGTGACGACGTATCACCAGCGCGTCGCCCAGGAGAAGCGCGCGCTGATCGTGACGGCCGCGACCGCCCTGTTTCTCGAGTTGGGCTACGACCGGACGTCGCTGGCGCGGATCGCAGAGTGCTCGGGCGTTTCACGGGCCACCTTGTTCAAGCAGTTTCCGAGCAAAGCTGCCCTGTTCGACGCCATCGTGGCCGAGTCCTGGTCGACCGCTGACGAGGAGGACCCTCCGCCAGCAGGCAACGTCGTCGACGGGCTCAGCATCATCGGTCGCCGTTACGCCGAGCTGCTAGGCCGTGCCCAGATGACCGACCTGTTCAGGATCGTCATCGCCGAGCTGCCGCGCTTCCCTGAGCTGGCCCATGCGCAGTTCTCGCACGGGAAGATGCCCTACTTCGAGTCCGTACGCAGCTACCTCCTGGCTGAACACGAGGCGGGAACGGTGCGGGTCGAGGACGTGGAGCTCGCCGCCACCCAGTTCCTGGGCATGATCTCCAACTACGTCTTCTGGCCGACACTCCTGGTGCCGGGCTGGGAGGTGAGCGCCGAACGCGTCGCTCAGGTGGTCGACGAGGCCGTCCGCACCATCGCCGCCCGGTACGCCACGACCGGACCAGGGGCGTCCAGCAACGACTGAGCCCCCACCGACCGTGACAGGGTCCCGGCACCCATGGGCGTTCGCGGGGCATCCCGGAAGAGCCGTGATGCCGCTCGTGGCCCGATCCGGGCTGGCCGGTTACGAGCGTCCAGGGGCCGCGACGGCGTGTTCGGCGGCGCGGCTGACCTGCTCCCAGCGCGCCCAGGTGTCCATCCGCCGGCGGGAGATGTCGAACGCCAGGTCGTAGACCATGCTCCCGAGCAGGAGCCGCAGCGGCGGGTCGTCGCTGTCGACCAACTGCAGCAGCGCCTCGGCGGCCAGCCGGGGCTCGCTGTCGATCGAGTCTTCCGCCCACTGTCGCTCCAGCTCGGCGCGCAGTGGCGCGTAGGCGTCCATCGGGGTGGTGGCGCTCAGACTGGTGTAGAGGTCGGTCCAGTATCCGCCCGGCTGCACGATGCTGACCGTGATGTCGAAGGCCGCCGCCTCCATCGCCAGCGCCTCACTCATCCCCTCCAGGGCGAACTTGCTCGCGCTGTACATGCCGGTGCTGGGGAAGCCGCCGAGGGCGGCGATGCTGGAGACCTGCACGATGTGGCCGGAGCGTTGGGCGCGCAGGTGTGGCAGCACGGCCTGGCTGACCCAGAGCGCGCCGAAGAGGTTCACCTCGAACTGGGCGCGCGCCTCGGCCTCGGTGAACTCCTCGATCATGCCCATGGACAGGGTGCCGGCGTTGTTGACGACGATGTCGAGCCGGCCGAAGTGCTCGACAGCGGTGTCCACGGCGGCGATGACCGCCGCACGGTCGGTCACGTCGAGGGTCAGGGCCAGCAGCCGGTCGGCGTACTTCTCGTCGAAGTCGTCCCTGGCGATGGTCCGGGCGGCGGCGACCACCCGGTCACCCCTGTCGAGTGCGCCGTCGGCGAAGGCGCGGCCCAAGCCGCGGCTGGCGCCGGTGATGAACCAGGTACGCGGGGCGGCGTCGGTTGAGGTGCGCATTGACTGTCACTCTCTTCTCTTGGCGAGACGAGACGGTCCGTCTCGTTATGCCAGAAGACTAGGCTGGTCGCGTCACTACGTCAAGACGAGACGGTTCGTCTCGCTGCTGCTACCGTGGTGCCCCATGACGCCCAACACGGCCCGCCGTCGAGAGACCTCGCGACGCGCCATCCTCACCGCGGCCTTCGACCTGCTTCAGGAAATGGGGTACGCGAAGCTCAGCATCGAGGGCATCGCCGCGCGGGCCGGCGTCGGCAAACAGACCATCTACCGCTGGTGGCCGTCGAAAGGCGCGGTCATCTTCGACGCCTTCCTCATGCTCAGCGAGGCCACCGAGGGTGGGCCGCCGACCCTGCCGGACACCGGCGACCTGGCGGCGGACCTGACCCTGGTGCTGCGCGCGACCGTCGAGGAGATGAACGACCCCCGGTACGAGCAACCGATGCGCGCGCTGGCCACCGAGATCGCGCTCGACCCCGAGCTGGCCGCTGCGTACGCCGAACGGTTGGACGGCCCGTTGAAGGAGGCCAAGCGGCAGCGCCTGCGCAGCGCGCAGCGAGCGGGCCAGATCGCCGAGGACGTCGACCTCGGCGTGGCGGTGGACCTGATCTGGGGTCCGTTGTTCAGCCGCTGGCTGCAACGCAGCGGGCCGCTCACCGCCGAGTACGCCGACCTCGTCGTCAGCACCGCACTCAACGGACTGCGCCCCCGCCGATCCGCCGAGTGACCAGCCCTGAGGCGCCGTGCACGTCACGGGATCACGTCCGCCAGCGGAGGGCGGTGCCAGGCGACCCGGCAGGCAGGAGCTGCCGGGCCGGCAGTCGCCGAGTTGTCAGAGCATTTCGGTGCGGTACGTAGGAGCCAGCTCGGCTGCGCGCTGCCGGCGCTCCGCTTTCTCGTCGTCGGTGAGCTGCGGCGGCGGCGCGTCCCTGCTCGCGACCTCGTCGCCGACGCGCATGAAGTATTCGTCCTGACCCGCCGGGGTGCACATGCACAGCATGCGCGCGGGAGCGCCGGAGACGTTGCGGAAGTTGTGCGGGGCGTTGGCCGGGATGTTCACCGTTGACCCGGCCCGCACAATGCGCTTCTCGTTGCGGAAATTGAACTCGATCTCGCCCTCGAGGATGGTGAACATCTCCTCGAAGTCGTGCCGGTGTGGCGGCGGGCCGCCGCCGTCGGGCACGCGCATGTCGATGAGGCAGTACTGCCCGTTGGTCTGCTTGCCCGTGATCAGGATGGCGTAGTTGCCCCCGGCGAGGGAGATGCAGGTGGTGGCGGGGTCGTCGGGGTTGGCCACCGTCAGCGTTCGGGTCGGGTCGTCGTCCGGGACTGCGGTCATGACTCGCATCCTAGGGACTCCGTTACGGCGAGGTACCGCAACCGAACTGACCGGAGCGGCCCGCTTTGGCGTTGTTGCGCCGCTGCGAGGTGCTGCGGCAACATCATGCGCCGTGACGGCACCAGGCACGGCCCCCGACAACGAGATCCCGGCCCGCACGCCCCGGTTGAGTCGGCGGCTCCGACACTGGTTGGCCGGCGCTGGGGTCACCGCTCTGGCCGCCGTCCTCGGCATCACCCTCGCCGTCCGCGGCGGTGCCACCCCGGCCTGCGCCGCGCCGCCGACGGGCAGCACCGTCCACAAGGGCAAGGCCAGTTTCTATGACGCGGGCCGTTCGGGCGGCAACTGCTCCTTCCCCGGCCCGCCGGCGGACCGGCTCTACGTGGCCCTCGGCGCGTCCCAATACGCCGGATCGGCGGCCTGCGGCAGCTACCTGGAGGTGACCGGCCCGAAGGGCAAGGTCCGGGTCATGGTGATGGACCAGTGTGGCGGCTGCGGGCCCAGCAAGATCGACCTTTCCACCGAGGCGTTCACCAGGATCGCCGACCGGTCGCAGGGCATCGCGCCCGTGACGTACCGGGCGGTGGTGAACCCGCCGCTCGACGGCGGGCTGACCTTCCGGATGAAGGGCGGCGCTTCGAAATACTGGTTCGCGGTGCAGGTCGGCAACCACGGCAACCCTCTGCGCTCGGTCGAGGCGAAGGGGCCGGGCGGCGGCTTCCGCAAGGCCGCCCGGCAGAGCGACAACCACTGGACCGTCGACGGCGGGCTCGGCCCCGGGCCGTTCACCATCAGGGTCACCGACGTGTACGGACGTCAGGCCACCGCCACCGGCATTCGCATGGTCACCAAGCAGTTGCAACGCAGCACGGCCATCCTCGCCAGCGCCTCCCCCACGCCCAGCAGCGCACCCTCGGCCCCGCCGAGCCCCACCGTCGCGCCCTCGCCGACGGCGACGGAGTCGGTCACACCGACGGCGACGATCGAAGCGCTCGCCGGCGCCGCTCCACTCGACCGTCCCCGCTGCTGATTCATCGCTCCCGCTCCACGGAGCATCATGTGGCTACCGGCCGGCGTTCTCCCTGCGAGGCTGAGTCGCCAGCGCAAAACAGTCGGATCGACAGAGGAGCGCGGCGTGGATTCGGTGGACTTGGAACTCTTCGCGGACTACCACCAGATCCACCTGAGCGACGACGGGTCGACGGGCGATCTGAGCGAGGCGTGGACCGATCAGGCGGTTGTCGACCGCCTGGCCGTGGTCGACGACGCGATGGCCATCGGCACCTCGGTCAACGTCACGGTGGCCGTGCGGGTCGACGTGTTGGATGCTCCGCCCGCCGACGACCTCGCCGACTACGACCACGTGGTCGAGGGGAGCATGCAGGTTCGGTCGGGGCGCATCGTGGTCATGGGTTGCACCGACTACGAGCCGGACGCGGCGCGGTTCCGGGTGCCGGTGGGGCCCGTTCGGGTCCGGGCGGCGAGCAGCAACCTTGCCGAGGCGGAGCGCTTGGGGGTCGACTCTGACGAAGCCCCGCAGACGATGGAGCGGCTGCGGGTGCAGGTGTGGCCGGCCCCGAGTGGCGAGCCCGTCGTGGTGAAACGCTGGGTGGGGGAATCTGGGTTGCGCCAGGGCAGGTAGCGGCGAAGCATCGCCGTGTGGATGCTGTGGTGCAATGGGTCCGCACGACGTGGACCAAGCGGTCGCGCGGCGGAGCCGAGGCAACCCGGCGTAACGCCGTACCGGTGTCGTTCGCCCTGCCGGCACAGGCGATGCCGCTCACCCATGAGGTTGACATGGCCGAGGCCGATGGGTTCGAGCCTCGTGAGGGCCTGGTACGCGCGCCGTACCGGAGCGAGGTGCGTCTCCGGCTGGCGGACGGCCAACTCCGGGTTGAACTGCTTGCGTCGGCCTGGGGTATGCCGCGCCGTCACCGCCGGCCGCCCGCGGTGCGACTCGCCTACGGCGAATGGCTGCGCTGGCAGATCAACTACCGCTTCACCGGGATGAGTGGTGGCGCCTGGCGGTACCGCTTGGACACGCTCAACCTGGCGCACGGCGCGGTTCCCGCCGACACCTTCCTCGGCGAGCCGCCTCGATTCATCGACGAACGCGCGCACATCTGGTAGCTGGGCCGGGACGCCGAACGTCCTGGCCCTGGACCGAGTGGTGGTCGTGCGGTAAAGAGAGAAGAGACACCCACCAAGATCCGTTGACATCCGTTTCGGGCGAGTGACAGCGTTGTCATCGACTCATTTCCTCCATATGAGACGAGGAGCGCATCTTGCTCTATCGGAACTCACAGCGTCGCCGCGCGACGGCAGCCGCAGCGGTCGGCATTCTCGTCACCGGGTTGGCGCTCGCTCCGGCCGGGCCGGCGCAGGCCAGCCACCACCGGGCGCAGGACGAAGCCATACGGTCGGGTGACGCACGTTTCGAGGTGCTGTCCCCGACCCTGATCCGCACCGAGTACCAGCAGGACGGCAGGTTCACCGACGCCGCCACCTTCAACGCCATCGGGCGCGACGACTTCCCCCGTACGCGGTTCAACAAGCGCATCGAGCATGGCTGGCTCACCATCGACACCGGCGCGATGACGTTGCGTTACCAGGTCGGCTCGGGCGCGTTCACCGCCGACAACCTCACCGTGCAGCTCAAGACCGGTAAGCAGGTCGTGCAGGGCCGACCCTGGGCCGGCCACACTGCCCCGGCCTGCGCGTTCGGCGCGCTCTGCGAGGCGGAATCACTGCAGCTGAGCGGTCCCGGCGTGGCCACCGACCACAAGGGATTCACCGGGCGCGGCTTCGCGGCCGGTTTCGCCTCCTCCGGCGACTCGGTCACGTTCGCGCTCGACGCGCCGGAAGCCGGCACGAAGCAGCTCACCCTCCGGTACGCCAACAGCACCGGCGGCGACGGCCAGAACGTGGCCCGCACCCTGACGGTGCAGGTCGACGGCGACGCCGGCCACACGCTGACCCTGCCGCCCACCGCGAACTGGGACACCTGGGGCACGGCCAGCGTGCCTGTCGACCTCACCGCGGGCCGGCACGAGATCAGCGTCGTACGGGGTCCCAACGATTCCGGCAACGTGAACGTCGACAGCCTCGCGGTGGTCAACCCGGGCGACCCGTTCCCGGCGCCGGCCCCACCCCAGCCGCAGCCGCTGCGGTTCGGCACGCTGGGCGAGGCCGAGACCGGCGCGCTGACCGGCGGCGCGAAGCCCGCGAACGACCACAACGGCGCCTCCGGTACGGGATTCCTGGCCGGCATGGAGAACACCACGTCCGCCGTCGCGCTCACCGTGACGGACGTTCCGTCCGCAGGCGACTACCAGGTGCAGATCCGTTACGCCAACGGCCAGGCCGGCGCCCAGCCGAGCCAGGCACGCACCATGTCGGTCACGGCCGGAACGGCCACGCCGGTCACGGCAACCCTTCCGCCGACCAGCGGGTGGGACTACTGGAACACCGTTTCCGTCCCGGTCCACCTCGACCGCGGCACCAACACCGTGACCATGGGGTGCCCCACGGCCGCCAGCTGCAACGTCAACGTGGACACGGTCGCCGTCACGAGCAAGGACTCCCCGCTGCTCGCCCCGCATGCGCCGCTCGGCGGCTACCGCCGGGGCCTGGACGGCGTGACAGGCGCCGCGCTCACCGCCCCGGGCCTGCTCTACCAGGACGGCTGGTACCTGCTCGACGACTCGGCCTCGGCCCTGAGCAACACCAAGCCCCGGCCCGCCCCCGAGCAGGACGGCTACGTCTTCGCGTACGGGCAGAACTTCACCCGGGCTCTGCAGGACCTGTCGACCCTGACCGGGCCCACGAAGCTGCTGCCCAAGTGGGCGTACGGCGTGTGGTACTCCGAGTACTACGACCGCACCGCCACCGAGTTCCAGAACCTGGTCGCCCGGGCCAAGGCCGAGGGTGTGCCGCTGGACGTGCTCGTCCTCGACACCGACATCAAGGCGCCGGACAAGTGGAACGGCTGGAGCATCGACCCCACCCGGATCCCCGACCCGAAGGCGTTCTTCGACTGGGCCAAGAAGCAGGGCCTGCACACCGGCATCAACATCCACCCGAGCATCCTCGGCTCGGACCCGAAGTTCGCCCAAGCGCAGGCCACCGCCAAGGGCAAGCTGCAGCGCGTCGGCTGCAACGGCGGCCCCGACTGCTACGCGTTCGACTTCGGCGACCCCGACCAGCTCACTGCGTACCTGCAGCTGCACGACGGGATGATCCCGGCGGGCAGCAAGGGCCCCGACCTGTGGTGGCTGGACTGGTGCTGCGACAACACGAAGTCCTCGCTCGCCGGGGTGACCGCGGACGCCTGGATCAACAAGCAGTACGCCGACAAGACCGGCTTCGCGTTCTCCCGCGCGTACGGCTCGTTGCAGGCCGGCGGCTACGGCAGCCCGACGCCGGTGTCGACCGGCCCGTGGGCCGACAAGCGCACCACGCTGCACTTCACCGGCGACACCACCTCCGACTGGTCGACGCTGCAGATGGAGGTCGGCTACACGCCGGGCGAGTCGGCAGCGACCGGGCTGGCCGCGGTCAGCCACGACATCGGCGGGCACACCGGCGGTCTCCAGGAGCCGGGCACCGAGCCGGGCAGCACCAAGCTGCCCGACGACCTCTACGCCCGGTGGGTGCAGTTCGGCACGTTCCAGCCGATCGACCGGCTGCACTCCAACCACAGCGACCGGTTGCCCTGGCAGTACGGCCCGGCGGCGAACGCGTCGGCCAAGAAGTTCCTGAACCTGCGGAAGGAACTGCAGCCGTACACCTACGCCGCCGCCAAGGAGGCCACCCGCACGGGCACGCCCATCGTCCGGTCGATGTACCTGGCGTACCCGAATGAGCAGGCCGCGTACGCCACCGCCGGTTCCCAGTACCTCTACGGCCCGGACTACCTGGTGGCACCCGTGACGACGCCCGGCAACACTGCGACCACGTCGGTGTGGTTCCCGCCGGGCAACAGCTGGACCGACATCTTCACCGGGAAGACGTACCGGGGCGGCACCACGCAGAACATCACCACCACGCTGGACACCATGCCGGTGTTCAAGAAGCACTGACGGTCGCCAGCCCTACGGGGCTGGCTTCCAGGGATCCGGACACCGGCCGGGTGGGGCAACCCACCCGGCCGGTTCGTGTCACGGAGCTCCGGGAGTTGACGCGGTCCAGAACAGATCTCTTGCTGGATTGTTGAGCCGCCTCACATTTCCTGGCGGCAGGAGGTGGTGGTCAGCTGAAGAGGGCGGTGGAGATGTCGGCGTAGAAGAGAGCCGGGTCGCGGGAGAGCGAGGCCTTCACATTGGCGGTGGGACTGTCGGCGATTACCTCGAGCTTGCCCGCTTCCAGGCCGTCCAGGGCCATGGCGACCACCTCGTGGGGTGGCAGTTTAGGGATGTCGTAGGCGGCCATCATGTCGGTGTCGGCTATCGCCAGGGCCAGAGCGGTGACCTGGGTTTTCTGGTCGGCAAGTTCGAGTCTGATGCCGTTGGTGAGAGACCATTCCGCGGCTTTGGAGGCGGCGTAGCCATTGCTGGCAGGGGCGAAGGCGTACCAGCTCAGCGCTGAGATGACGTTGAGAATGGCACCCCCGCCAAGCTTGGGAGCGAAGGCGCGGATGACGTTGAGGGTGCCCCAGAAGTTGGTGTCGAACTCGCGGCGGATGTTCTCCATGGAGGGGCCGAGCAGGGGCGCGTCCGTGGAGATGCCAGCGTTGTTGATGAGGACATCAAGTTCGCCCACCTCGGCTGCCGCGGCCTCGATGGACGTCGGGTCGGTGATGTCCAGTTGGAGAGGGACGACGCCGGGGATGTCGATGCGGTCGGGGCGGCGGGCGGTGGCGTAGACGGTGGTGGCACCGCGGGCGACGAGAGCCTCGGCAAAGGCCTTGCCGAGCCCACGGTTGGCACCTGTTACGAGGGCTTTCGTACCGTTGATCTGCATGCCCCCACGCTAAAACCTTACGTTAACGTCAGAGGCAAATATTTGCGACGTGGGTCACTGAACGGATCGGGGACGCGGCAATCGCGGCTCTGAGCTGGTGGGCGACGGACGAGTCGACCTGTACGCCGGATTCTGATAGTGCAACAGATGCTGAGCTGGGCAAACTCTGCCACTCCCCCACCTCAGGCCGTCTCCGGGCCGTCAGCAGGGGCCGGGTCGAAACAGCCGGTCGATGGCGTTGCGGGTGCGTTCCTCGCTGGCCGGCATGAGGTGCGTGTACACCCGGAGGGTGAAGCCGGGATCGGAGTGGCCGAGGTAGGAGGCGAGCGCCTTGACGCTCTCCCCGGCGTCGAGCAGCGCCGAGGCGTAGAAGTGCCGCAGCGCGTGCATCCCGGTCGACCGAGATGGCACGATGCCTGCCGCCGTCACGGCCGGTCGCCACGCTTTGGCGTCAAACCAGCAACGGTTGATCGGCTTGCGCCGGGTGGTGGTCAGGATCAGGCCGGTGGTGACCCGCTCCGCGCTGGTGGGGTCCTCCCAAGGAAGGGTGATGGTCAGCGGCGGGTGATCTTTCATGTGCTGCCGGAGGGCATCGGCGACTGATCCGGGTAGCGGTATCCGCCGGTCCCGGTTGTTCTTGGGCAGACCGAACACGAGCCGGTGACGGACCAACTTGACCTGACGTTGGACATGCAGCCAGCCGGCGTCGAGGTCGATGTCGTCGACGGCCAGGCCGAAGACCTCACCCTGCCTAATCCCACAGCCGGCCCCAAGGTTGACGACGGCCCGGTATCGCTCAGGCAGGCCGGCACGGATCGCGGCGATGTCGTCGAGCTTCCACGGCACCACGCGACGCTCGACGGGGCGTGGTTGGCTGACCGACCGAGCTGTGCACGGGTTCTTTGGTATGCGCTCGTCGTCGACGGCCGCGCCGAGGATGGTGCGCAGGTGGGCGAAGATCACGGACCGAGTCGACAGTGCCAGCTTGCCGACCATGCTGGCGTCCCACTCTCGGATGTGGCCTGGCTTGATGGCGGCGAGCTGGCGTGTGCCGAAGTACGGCAGCAGGTGCCTGCGTACCCGAATCTCGGTAGTCTCCCGGGTCGACTCGTCAAAGCTGCGAGTGCGGAGCCAGTTCTCGGCGTATTCAGCGAAGGTGATCCGGCCGGCCGCCGGATCGACGTACGCGCCACGCAGCTTGTCGGACTCGACCGAGACGAGGAACGCCTCCGCGTCTCGTTTGCCCCGGTCTGGGAAGGACTGGCTGCGCTCGCGTCCGTCCGGGCCGATGTAGCGCACCCGGTAGCGCTTCCCGGTGCCATGCCGGTCGGTCCTTTCGCGTTTGGTTCGCCCGTCCGGCCCGGTGGTGGTCCGGTACCAACGGTCCTCGACGTGGCCCATGGTCAGGCCACCCGACTTCTGACCCAGGCGCGGACCTCTGCCGGGTCGTAGCGCAGGTGCCGGCCGATGCGAGCGGCCGGCGGGCCGTACTTCACCTTCCGCCAGCGGTAGAGGGTTTCCACCGGCACCCGCAGGAAGGCGGCAACGTCGTCGACGGACCAGAGTTCGTCGACCGAATTTCGCGCGGTCACGGTCATCCTTTCGTGTCATCAGGCGGCGACCGGCACGGTGCCGGCGGGGATGGTGCCGAGTTCGTGGGCGAGTTCTTCGCGGCCGGTGGCGTGTCGGGCGCGGGCCATGGCGGCGGCCGTGTTGGCGAGCAGGGCGTCTCCGGTGGTGTGCCAGCCGACGCCGGCGAAGGTGAGGGTGCCGACGAGCAGGGTGGTGTCGTCGAGGTGGTCGACGGCCTTGATGGGGTCGGTGACGGCCTGGTCCTGGTCGTCGTTGCGTCGGTAGGTGACGCGGGTGTCGCGTAGGAGTTGGAAGGTGACGGAGTAGCGGCGGGTTTTGGTGAGGAAGTGGCCGCCGAAGCCGAGCATGTGTGCCCAGCGGCGCAGCCGGGCGTACGGATTGGTCGTGGCTCGTTTCGCCGGTTCGGCGTCAAGGCTGGCTTGACGTTCGGCGACGCAGACGGGGCAGGCGGCGTAGCGGGTGTGGGTGCCGCAGTCGGGGCACTCCCAGCGCTTCACGAAGCCGGGCCGGGGTCGGTGGTCCCGGGGCCGCTGCGAGAGCGGGACGGGGGTGCTGGTGGGTCGGCCGAGTCGCCAGCAGGCGTCGATGAGGCGGGCGGTGTGGTCGCCGTCGGGGTCGGCATAGTCGCCGATTGAATCGGCGGTGAGCCTGACGGAGCGGTGCCCGGTTACCTCGGTGCTCTTGGTGGCGTACTTGGCAAGGTAGCCGGCGACCATGCCGTCGGTTACCTCACCGCTTCCAGTCAGGCTGATGGGTCGGATGTCGAGGCCCTTGGACGGGTCGCCCCAGGCGATCGACCAGCCTTCGGGCCGGTCGGGGTGGGTAGGGGTCGTGTAGCTGACCTGGGACACGGCGTGGCGGATGGCGTCGTCGAGGTCGGCGGCGGTGAACCCGGGCGGTGGGGGGATGACGGCGGTGGGGTCGGTGGGGTCGACGCCGTCGAGGCGCACCAGGGCGTGGAAGTGGACTGCTCCGCGTGCTTGGAACTCGGCGGCTTTGCCGTGGGACAGCCGGACCGGGGCGACCGTGCGGACCTTGCCCGAGTTGGTGACCATCCGGGCCGGCGGGATGCCACGTCGGCGAGCAACCTGAGCCAGGTAGCGTTCCGCGGCTTGCTTCGTCCGCCGCCATAGTTCGCCTGCGAACACGTTCCAGACGACCTGGTGGTCGTGGTCGTAGCAGTCCAGGCACAGCGGCTGACCGAGAGCAGCGTCTGCGGATTCGTGGCGTGCCCAGCAGACGGCCGGGCGACCGTGGGCGCAGAGTCCGGCGGTGGGGTCGGTGCTGCGGCGGGCGTGGCAGGGGTCGGGTCGGCAGTCGCAGCGTTTGCGGTTGGCGCAGGTGTGCCGCTTGACCGCGCGGACGTGGACGGGGCCGAAGGACGGTGCGGTGAAGGTGGCGAACACGGCCGGGTGTCGCGAGACGGTGTCGGGGACGCCTTTGCCGCCGATGAGGCCGGCGCGCAGGAGTTGGTAGGCGTCGCGTTGGTAGACGCCTGCGCAGGTGGGGCAGACGGTGGCGCGGCGGTTGCCGCACGCCTTGTAGATCGCGGCGTCGGGCATGGCGTCGGTGTGCCGGGCGTCGAGGAGCCGGCCGGTGGCGGGCTCGACGGTGAGGAGCTGCCCGGCGAGGCGGATGGGCCGGGTGCAGCCGGCGGCGGCGCGGACGTGTTCGAGCCAGCCGAAGTAGTCGGGTTGTTGGGCGCGGGTGAACGCGGACCCAGCGGCGGTGTAGCCGACGAGCGGGACGGTGTCGGCGTTCGAGCCCACACCCCGGGCCGTAGCACGGGGTGTGAGGTCCAGCGTCGAATCCATCAGCCGACGACCTCGTGGTGCCGGTTGGTGATGGTGTGTTGGGTGACGATGATGCGGCAGGCGCCGCACTGGCGGTCGGCCGGTTCGTGCCGGTGGCATGCGATGGTGGCGGTCGTGTCGCCGCAGCGGATCGTGACCGGGGTCCGGCAGGGTCCGCCGGGGATGACGTCGATGACGGTGCGTCGGGTGTCGTAGGGGTGTGGCTCGGCGAAGGCCGGGCAGGTGTGGAAGGTGTAGTCGATGTCGACGACGTGGATGGTCATCGGGCACCACCCGTGACGGGGGTGCCGTTGACGGCCGGGGTGTGGCCGGTGATGGTGTGCAGCAGTTCCCGGGCGATGTCCGGGGTGACGGAGAGCAGGCCGGCGAGTTCGACGGTGGTGATGGGTCGACCGGTGCTCTGTTCGTGGCGTCCGATGACGAAGCGGGCGGTGGGCATCAGGTGCGCCGGGACCTCGGGCCGGGCGACCGGAATCGGAGTGAAGGCGGGTGCCGTGATGGCGGCCGGCGCAGGTGCTGGCGTGGTGTCGACGACCGGAACGGGTGCCGGTGTGGTGTCGACAGCCGGCGCAGGAGTCGGGGTGGTGTCGACGGGCGGGGTGGTGGTCGGTTCGGTGGCTGGTGTCGTGTCGGTGAGGTCGTTGACGGCGGCGAGGAGGGCGGCGGCTTCGGCTTGGATGGCGGCGAAGTCGGGGCGGATGCGTCCGGCGACGAGTTCGACGCCGATGACGAGGACGACGACCAGGGCGAAGACCAGGCGCAGGCCGAGGCTGCCTGGGGAGGCGAAGTTGATGGTGGCCGACAGCATGGCGGCGGCGGCGAAGACGACCATGGCTCCGCGTTTGGCGTCTTTGGCGATGCCGGAGGTGCGGACGACGGTCAGCATCGACACCATCGCGGCGTCGAAGATTAGCGGGACGAGGTAGGCGAAGTAGCCGGCGTTTTGGGTCCACAGGTAGTGGGCTTGGTGCAGGTAGCTGGTCAGCAGCGCACCGAGGAGAACGAAGCGGTTGTACCGCTTGATGGAGCTGATCGCCTTGAGCATGGTCGGTACGGCGTTGCGGGCGTACTCGGCGGCGAACTGCTCGGTGACGGCAGTGGGGTCAGTGGTGGCCATGGGGAGTCACCTCCGGGGCCGGGATGGCGTCGAGGGGGATGAGGTCGACCACGCCGGAGCAGTGGGCGCACATGATGGGGGTCAGCCCTTGGGCGGCGAGCTGCTGCCGGAAGCAGGGCAGGCAGGCGAAGTCGGCCGGGAACAGTCCGTCGCCCTCGCAGAGGGCGCAAGGACCGAGGCAGACGGGGCAGGGCTTGTAGACCGGGCCGAGGATGTCGTGAATGCCGGCAGGGCTGCTGCCCTCGATGCACCACAGGCACGGGTCAGACAGGTGGAAACTCATCGCACGCCTCCCATGTAAGCCATGGCGATACCGATGAGCAGGACGACGGCGAACGTGATCAGGACAGCCATCAGTGACCTCCGTGGCAGTCGAGGCAGCAGCCGTAACGGCGGGGGATGTAGTAGGGCTTGACCTGGCCGCAGTGCCGGCAGGTCCGGCGGGCAAGCAGGGCCTTGGCGATGGCCTCCCGCTGAGCGGGCGTGGCAGTGCGCTTCGGCGCGGCCATGTCGAGGCGGTAGAGGTAGGCGACTCGCCGGTTGTTGCGGTGCCGCCAATAGATCTGCGCAATGGGGTTTTGGCCGTTGGGGCGAAGACCGGCGGCGCGGAGCTGCCGCACGGTGGCCAGGCCGGTAGGGGCGCAGTGGTAGGGGAAGGTGGGGAACCCGTAGCGGGTGCCGAGCGGGTCGTAGAACTCGACCCGGATGCCGGTGCGATCGGCCAGGTTGTCCAGGTCGACGCTGCGCAGGTCGGTCATGGCTTGTCTCCCCAACGCTGCTGGGCGGCCTGCTTGGAGATCCCGAGCCGGGAACCGATCTCCGACCAGGAGTAGCCGAACGCGCGAAGCCCGATCACGGCCTCACCAATGGCGTCGTCAATGACCGATGACAGGGCGACCAGGTCGCGCAGTGCTTCCACATCGCCGGTGGCGACGCGACGACCGTGAGCACGGATGATCCGACGGCCGAACGCGGCGAACTCGTCGTTCTCGACGACCGTGCGTCGCTTCTGCCGAGGCACACGTGGCGTCAAGGGCTTCTTGACGGTGCTCATCGGTTGTCGCCTCCCTCGGTGTGGAGGGAGTCCCACCGGTCAGCGGCGGCGGTGAGGGCGTTGATGACGTCGTCGGCGGTGCGGCCGGGCTTGTCGTTCCACCCGAACAGGCGGGAGGTGCAACCCAGGTCGAGGAAGTCCCGCAGGACGCCCAAGGCGGCACGGAAGTCGGGCCGCTCGGGCCGGTCGACACCGAACGGGAAATCGGTGGCAGTGCCGTAGGCGGCCATGGCGACAGCGCCGGAGACGCAGGCCCGGGGGGTGAGGGCGTCGAAGACGACGGTGTAGTAGTCGCCCTGGGTCCAGCCGTGCTGGCGCAGGTAGAGGGCGGCCATCCGCAGCAGATCGGCCGGTGTGACCGGAGCGGCGGTGGGTGGGTTGTGGGTAGCCTTCATGGCAGCCACGTCCTTTCGGTAGGGCTTGGTGGGAGGTCGGCAGCACCGGCTTGCTTGCGAGGCTTGGTCCGGTGCTGTCGGCCGATCAGTGGGTGCGCAGCCGCAGGTAGCGGCGGTGGCGGGTGTCGTCGCCACCCATGAGGCGCGGGGCGGAGACGTAGACGAGTCGCCCGGTCTGGGCGGCGGCGTGGAGCATCGCGGCCAGGTCTTCGGGTGAGCCGACGATCCACATCTCGGTGAATTGCGCGGCGCGTTGGTTGTTGGCCTTGGCGTAGGTGCGCTCGCGGGTGGTCATGCCGCCATCTCCCATTCGGTGGGGTTGACCGCCGGGGTGCTGGCGCTGGTGCCGACGGGGCGGCGGGTCCAGGCGGCGTAGTCGGCGATGTTGTAGATGTCGGTGTCGGTGAGGTAGGCGGCTTTGATGCGGCGGGGGACGCCAACTTCGGCCAGGAGGTAGGCCGCGCCTTGGTTGGTGGGTGAGATGTCGGAGGCGGTGTAGCCCTGCTCGGCCCAGCCCTGTCCGAGGATGATGTTGGAGCTGTTCAGCGAGGTGCACCGGAACGCGGCCCGGTAGCCGAACAGGTCCCGCAACGAAGCGGGAATGATGTCCCAACTTGGGCGCTGTGTGGCGGCGACGACGGGCATGCCGCAGGCCCGGCCGAGGGAGACGAGGCCGCGCAGGAGGGTGGAGAACTCTTCCTGCTGGGCCTTGGTGCCGAGCACCGTGGAGAACATGGCGAGTTCGTCGATGATGGTGACGATGACGGACATGCCGTCGCCGTCGGCGAGCTTGCGGCGCCGGTTGGCAAGGAGCCAGGCGTAGCGGTTGGTGGCGACGACCAGGAGGCGACGCAGGACGTCGATGCCCTGGTCGATGTCGGGGCCGATGAACGCGTCGGCGAGGTCACGCCAGGGGCCGAGTTCGACGAGTTTCGCGTCGAAGAGCACCAGGCGGGTGTTGTCGCACAGGGCGGCGTGGCCGCAGATGTTGTTGATCAGGCCGGACTTACCGCCGCCGGGTTCACCTGCGGTGAGCAGGTTGCGGTAGACGACGTCCAGGTAGACGGGTTGGCCGAACTCGTCGATCCCGATGAAGATCGGGTCGAACATCGACAGGCCAGGACCCACCGGCACCGCCTCAGCAGTGGTGGGAATCGTGGTGGTCATGAGGTGCCCTCCTGGGCGTTGTGGGCGCGAGGAACCACACGAACGAGCCGCCATGGCTCCTCGCGTCCCGGGTTGGGTGTGGGTCAGATCCAGTCGGCGACGTCGTCGGTGTCGTCCGACGCGGAGGAAGCCGCGGGCTTGCTGCCGTTGGCCGTTGTCGCCGGCTTCTTCGCCGGCTTGCCCTGGGTCGGGAGGGTGACCGTCGGCATGTGAACGTCCGGCAGGTCCAGGGCGGTGGGCACCGTCAGCGGCGACGCCGAAACCGGTGCCGCAGGGTCGATCACGTCGACCAGCGGTGAACCGACGTGAGCGGTCAGCACCTCACGGCGTTTGATGTCGAACCGCAGGTAGGCGGCGTTGTTCTCCGAAGCGCGCTCGATGAGCACCGTGGAGGCGTGACAGGTGACCGCGATCTTGTCCAGGCGGCCTTCCAAGTCCTTCTCGGACAGGCCGGGGCGCAGGTAGACCCAGACCCGCTCGCCAACCGGGGTGGGACGTGCCCACAGGATCAGCGGGAGGCTGCCGGACTGGTTGGCGATGATGAACTGCGCGAAGCACACACGCAGCCGATGCCTCACCACGAGGCACCAGGTCCAGGCGATGACCTGGCGGCGGACCGGGCGAATGGCGGCGGGGACGCCGACGACCAGGGCGACCACGAGCAGGGTCACCAGGGTCGGGGTGTGGTTGGCGAGCTGCACCCACGCGGTGAGCAGCAGAACACCGAGGAGGGTTTCCGGGGCCCACCACCACAGCAGCCGGATCACCGGCCAGATCCGGACGAGCACCCAGACGAGCCCGCCGGTCGGGACGCCGATGACCGCGCCGACGAAGGCGGCGAGGATCGGGTGGATGGAGGAAGCGGCCACCACGGCCGCGAGAAGGCCGACGATGACCGCCGTGAGGATGAACGCCATGCGGGCGTTACGGGCCGAGGAGCGGTGGACTTTGGCCTCGATGACCGTCACCGTTCCGGTTGACCTGCCGGCGAACCGGCGGGGGCTAGACTTGGACACGACGAGTCCTCCCAAGTGCAAGTTGGGTTGGATGAGTTGGAGGGCACGGGGTCGGGTGATGTAGGAGTCAGACCGACCCCGCGCCAGCTCTACGGGGATGCCATCACCACAGGTGATGACCAGGTTCGGGAATGTAGGAGTCAGATTCACTCCCGGACCCATGGTGTGGAATTGGTCAGCGGACCATCAGGCCGCTTCGCGAGCCACGGACACCTGCGGCTCACACAGCACAGCGGTGCGAGGGACCTACTTGGCCGGAGAGCCAGTCTTCGGCTTCAGCGAGACCGCCCGGAACGCGACGCCGTTACGCCCGTTGGTCGCCCACGGAATGGCCTCCAACTGCTCGACGGCCAGGAAGTCGCCCACCTTCACGCTCGGCTTCTCTCCCGCCGTGGTGATGGTGATGACCTCCCCGCCGTTCTCGTCGAGCACGAAGACCTGGGTGGACCACATGAGCCGGCCCGTGTTCTTCTCGGACTTCTGATTGCCGTTCTGGTCGTTCTTCGGCTCCGGGTCCTTCGACGCCGTCACCTGCTTGCTCGTGGTGTCCACGTACAGCTTCACAACAGACCTCCTGTGTCTGAGCGCGTCCCCAGTGGACGACTGCTCCTGCTTCAAGAAGACATCGACGCAGGTGACGCCGAAACGCCTTTGCGTGGACGCTTGGGACGTTTATAGTGATGGAAACGTCCCCACCGTGAGGAGCGACGATGGCCAACGATCGTCTGCGAGATGCGCTTGACCGGTCCCGAGTGTCGCCGGCCGAGCTAGCGCTTCTCACTGAGTGCGACGTAAAAACCGTGAGCCGCTGGCTCGCTGGCAGGGTTCCGCATCCTCGCACCCGTTTCATGATCGCGAAGCGATTGAAGGAAGACGAAGACTTCCTGTGGCCGGGAGCGCAAAGAGCCGCCGACGACGTATCAAATTCCGCCGGGATGGTGCAGTTCTATCCCACACGAGGGGCGGTGCCGCCGAACCTCTGGGACCGGCTACTCGACGCAGCGACAGCAGATGTGGGCATTCTTGTCTACGTGGGAATGTTTCTTACGGAGAAGCCTGACCTCTTGAATCACATGCACAAGAAGGCGGCTGCTGGCGCGAGGATACGCATACTGCTTGGCGACCGGGAAAGCATAGCGGTCAAACAGCGAAGTGTTGATGAGGGGATCGGACCAGAAACAATTTCGGCAAAGATCGACCAGGCCAATGCTTTCTTTGGCTCGCTCACGGACGTGCCGAACATCGAGGTGCGGAACCATTCGACAGTTCTCTACAACTCTATCTACCGCTTCGACAACGAAATGATTGTTAATCCTCATGTCTACGGTAAGACCGCACCTATGGCACCGGCGATGCATCTCCGCAAGACGGCAACGTACGGCCTCTTCAACACGTACTCGGACAGCTTCGAGGCAGTCTGGCGATCGGCAACACGCGAAAGCAGGAGCTAGTTGATGCCCAAGACTGACTACCTAAACGACCCAGCCGCGCCTCTGGCCAACTCCCTGGTGGTGGCCGTGACAGTCTTCGTCCAGGACGAACGAGGACATGTCCTGCTCATCAGACGATCTGATAACAGCCTCTGGGCCTTGCCCGGTGGCGCGCAGGACGTCGGAGAGTCGACCGCACAGGCGGCCGTGCGTGAAGTCGAGGAGGAGACGGGCCTCCACGTCAAACTCACCGGGATCTCTGGCATTTACTCGGACCCTGCTCACGTTATCGCCTACGACGACGGCGAGGTGCGGCAGGAGTTTTCGATCTGCCTGCGAGCCCGGGTAGTCGGCGGCCAGCTCCGCACTAGCAGCGAATCGTCAGAGGTAAAATGGGTCGACCCAGAGAGCGTCCAGACCCTTCCGATCCATCCGTCCATGCTTCTACGGATCGAACACGGCTTGGAGGACAGACCGCCCTACCTGGGTTAGCCGGCGAACTCGCGAAGTCGGCTCGTCGTTCTGGCAATAGCATCTGCCAGGTCACGCTGGGCGCTGTCTATAAAAACGGTTACTAAATCACCCGGACCATACCGCTCCTTGATCTCAGCAACCCTGCTCACGAAATCCGTCGGCTCTCCGTCAGGCGTTGTGGTGAGATCACACATCCACAACGCGTCTCTGACCGGCCCTTCTTCATCCCGAAAGTCGGCCAGTTGTCCTTCCAGACCTCGGAGATGGGCCTCCCTCACAGCGCATGAGTGATGCGCGACGAGATGGACGAGCCGACCCGGTGCGTCTATGCCCTTCAGATAGACAGCACCATCGAGCGGATGAAATCCAGTCTTCGCCAGGTGCGGTGCGTAGCCGACATCATGCAGGATCGCTGCGGCTTCAAGCAGGGCAGCATCATCACCAACAGCTGCGGCAAGAGCCTGTGCCTTCTGAGCGACGCCCTGGACGTGAGCCCAGCGGCGAGGCAAGGTGCTCGCCAGGTTTTGGCGGGAGACCTCGTAGGCCCACGGAACCAGCGACATGGATAGACGATAACGCCGTTGCTAGCCCCTTCAGCACTGCCCATTCGTACGGCTAGCCGGCCGAACTGCCGGCGATGTTGTGCAAAGTTTCTGTACGTCTTCAAGGCGGCCCGAGACGGGCCGCACGCGCCGCCGCCTGGGCGCGCGTCTGACCCCTCCCTTGGCCGGTCGGGGCCAGCCACGCCATCGCCCGGCGGCTGGCGCGGAGAGCGGGAAGCCCAGGGGCCGCCGTAGACGGTAGTGGCGAGAGCGGTTGGGATTCGTGGGCCGGCAGCCGGCCGGGCCGCGCCGATCGGCGCGGCGGAGGCAAGGGCACGCCGGGTCCGTGCGGCGGGTCGCGGCGGGGGTTGGTCGCGGTTACCGCGCCTCCGGCGGGGGCGCAACGACTCCGAGATGGTCGGGGGTCCGTCGGCGGGTTGCGGTCCGTGGTGGTTGCGCTGGGCCATCCCGTTTGCCGTCGACCCGGGCAAGCCGAGCAGACCACCGCCCGACCCGCCAGCGTCCGAACGTGCGTCAAGGCCGTCTTGACGTGGCGGGCCGGGCAATGGCCCGCTCCCAGGAGGGCGGGTCGACGGCAAACGGGATGGCGAGAGCTGAGGTTAGCTTTACGACCCGCGTTTACTGGGGGTCTTCGAGGGCCTTTTGCCGTTCAACGAGCCGAATCACCAATGCGATTGAAGCTAGATAGACGTAAAAGAGCCACGCCCACCACAGTTCCCGGTCGTAATCTTTATACTGATCCGGCTTGTTGTGACGAATCCAAAATTTGTTCGCAATCTCAAAGAAAGCGCCCTCATCCTTTGGCAGGAGATGAGCCTTCACGCTCGGCCGGTAATGTTCTAGCACGTCAGCCAAATCTCGAATTGCATCTCGCCGATCGGTTGGCGTTGCGCCCCTCCGCCGAAACTTGCTGATTGCCGCTTCCACAAGAGTGCGATTGTGGGGATCGATCCCTTTCGGTGCGCTCTTCATCAACGCCTCAGTGCCAGGAACAAGAGTGCGCTCAATTACGCCATCTTGCCCTAGCTGAAATCCAATCTCGCATCGCCGAAAGATCGTGTTGATTCGGCCTCGATACTCATCCTGAGCCGACTTGGCATGGAACCGCGAATAGTGCCATCCGCAGCCAGAGTACGAATGAAAACCGCCTGCCGTTTCGTCGCCCTGGGAGACACGGTCATAAAGGTACTCGACCATATCGAATAATGTGTCCTCGTCCCATGCTTGAACCTCAGCGCTGGACAAGGGCCATGAGATTTCCCGCCCGAGATCCAGAAGGATCCGGTCTCCAATCTCTTCGCCCATCAACCCAGGCACATAGCCAGCGTCGACGCATTCATATCCGAAGTGCTCTTGCAGGAGGTTGCGGCGGTCAAAATCCTGCACCAGGACAACGAAAAGCCGGCGAACTGCGGCTTGCCCTATTGCACCACCAGGGCGACGACCTTGCCGCTCGGACCAGTAAGTCCGCTCCAGGTCAGTGAACCCTGGACGAGGCTCCATGCAACACCTCCAACAATCATGCAAGGGAGCAGCAGAAAGGCTGTTTGTACAACGTTAGCTGCCAGTAAAGTCCGGCTTCAACGGAAGCTTGCTAAATGATCGATCCCGTAGCAATTCTAGGGTAACCGCGTTCTCAGGGAACTCACTCAGCCACTTAGTAACAGTGGTACGGGAGCAGCCGGCTTCTAGACCTGCAAGGGCAAGAACGCGCCTGTGGAGCGGATTCTCAGTCCGTTTGACGGCCTCAGCGATTACGACCTGGGCTGCCTTGGGGTTCCACTTCGCAAGACGCTGGGCAGCGACTGCGGTCATGGGTAGCGAGGTTCCAGCTCGGGAGAGGATGGACGCAAACTCGTCCTGAATGGGGCGACCAACTTTTCCGCGCGACGGGAACATGGTCCCGAGTTGGGCCGCCGCCCACTCTACCTTGGACCAGGGCTTTCCGAGGTAATCGATGTACCAGTCCTCCATGTCGCCGGTCTTTTTCGCATCCCGGAAAAGCCGCGCTAGCGAGTCAGCAGCTTGCGGCATTCGCATGGCCACTTCGATGAAGCTGTCGATCTTTACGAAATGCTTGTAGGTACGCATCCGAGTGGTGGCGAACTTGATGGAAGTGCGGCTTGCGGTTTCTTTGGCATCAACTAGCCGCTCTACTAGTTCATCAAGTCGCTTGGTGACGAGCTTCCTTCTGAAGAGGATTTTCCCAAATGAGAGTTCCTCGTCGATTGCGCTGTGCTCGACCTCACGAGCACTGATAGCAACCTGATCCCCCTCCAGCAGTTCAGTCTTCCCGGAGTTCATGTGGAGGCCTAAATCATTGAGCGCACTATTGATCTCGACTTGGGCACGGCGGAGGTCGCCAGCGTCGCCACCGAAGAGCCATACATCGTCCATCCATCGCACGAAGCTACGCCGCGTACCCGAACCGTAATCGACGTCGGATGAATGGTGATCAAGAACCGCGTCCAACTGTGACAGATATAGATTCGCAAGCACGGCTGACGCCTGAAAGCGTTGAGGAATGCCACTTCGACCTGAGACCCTGCTCCAATTCCTTAGGCGAGGAAAAAGGTGGTCAACTATGGGTCGAGCGCTTGCCCGAATGATTTTATCTTCGATCTCTTCGATCAGCCGGTCGATTGGGATACTTGCAAAGCAAGAAACGATGTCAGTTTTTAGCGCTACATCGAACTCTCCGGCTAGGTGCGACAAGTACGAACGGTAATTCTCCCACTGCCTGTCATTTGGGGAATAGACGCCTGGAGTCATACCCTTCACAGGGAGCCGCCACCCGTATGCGTTGCGATGCATTCCGCCGATCAAGGGCTGGCTGAGGTGGCCTACGAGCGCCTGATAGGCGAGTCGATCCAGCGGGTCCATCACCATCGCCGGCCGGATCCCGAAGTTCTCCTTCGGGACATCGATCTTGGAGATGGTCCTCACATCCGTGCTCTCGATGCGTGCCTCTATGAAGTCACGCCGGGTTGAAACCACCCAGTCCAGCTCGGGCCAGCCCCATGGATCACGGAACCAGTCGCCCACCAGGTCATAGTGGCACGCGGCCAGAGCCCTGTTCAGGTCCAATGATGAGGCCCAAGACACGGCGCACCTACCTTCTCAATTGGGCGCGAGAGTCCCAATCTTCGCCGAGCCGACCCGATGTTGGCTAGCCACTATTGGGCCAGTTGAACTGCCGTCTGGGCCGTCGCGGGGCCGTCTGGGACGTGACGGGGCCGTCAAACGCCGACCGACGATGACCAACGGAGACCGGCAGCACCCAAAGAAACGGCAGGTCAGCCCCCTGCGAAGGCGGCCGACCTGGTGGGCGACGGACGAGTCGACCTGTACGCCGGATTCTGTGCGCGGCGCGTACCCCGAGGGGTTTGCGCCGGCGGCGGCCATCCATCTCGGCCTGCCGTTGCCGGCAGGCTCCAGCGGCCTACCCGCAGACATCGGGCGGGCAGCCCTCAAGCGTCTGCGCCGGGTCGTCATCTTGCGGTGACGGCCCTTGCTTGGCCTTGCTCCGGGTGGGGTTTACCGAGCCACCCCGGTCACCCGGGGTGCTGGTGGGCTCTTACCCCACCGTTTCACCCTTACCGTCCCCGTTGGGGTCGGCGGTCTGTTTTCTGTGGCACTGTCCCGCGGGTCGCCCCGGGTTGCCGTTAACAACCACCCTGCCCTGTGGAGTCCGGACGTTCCTCGGCGGCGGGCCGAAGCCCGCCGACGCGGCCGCCCGGTCGACTCGTCCGTCGCGCTCTCATCCTAACGACGAGCGTGCGGCCGGTATTGCCACCCCGCCCGGGCAAGATCGCGCAGTTCAACTGCGATCCGGCGAATCTCTCTCGCGGGGCGGCGGCTAGCCTCGTGGGGCTATGGATCTCTCCCACGCCGCGCTGCTGCTCGCCGCCGGTCTCGCCGCTGGCACTGTCAACGCGGTGGCTGGTGGCGGTTCGCTGATCACCTTTCCGGCGATGATCGCGATCGGGTTGCCGCCGGTGCCGGCGAACGTCAGCAATTCTGTCGCCGTCTTCCCCGGGTATCTGGCCAGTGTGGCGGGCAGCCGGCAGGATTTGCCGCGCCCCCGCGCGCTGGCCACGCTGGTGCCCACCACCATCGTGGGCACGATTGTCGGGGCGTTGCTGCTGCTGGCCACTCCGGCCCGCGCGTTCGAGCTGGTCGTACCGTTTCTGGTGCTCGGCGCGACAGCGGTCCTGGCCTTTCAGGACCCGCTGCGCCGGCTGGTCGGCCACCCCCGGGACCTGTCGCCACGCCGGCGGACGGTCACCGTGCAGACGATGGTCGCGCTGGGTGCGGTGTACGGCGGGTACTTCGGTGCGGCGCTCGGGGTGATGTTGGTGGCCGGGCTGGCCCTGGTGCTGGACGCGACACTGGCCCGGGTGAGCGCGATCAAGAATCTGCTCTCCGCGCTGGTGGGGTGCACGACGCTCGTGGTTTTCGCCCTGTTCGGCCCGTTGAACTGGGCGGCCGTCGCGGTGGTCGCTCCGGCCACCCTGATTGGCGGGTACGCGGGCGCCCGGCTGGTCCGTCGGCTGCCGCCGGTGGTGCTCAAGACGGTGATCGTGGTGTTCGGCACGACGATCGGCCTCTACCTGCTCTGGCGCGCCCTGAACTGACCCGCCGCCGGACGCCAAGATCCTCGCGGCTTACCGGGAAACCGCCGCGTCAGCGCGCGTTGAAGCAGCGATTTCCCGGTAAAGCGTGTGGATTCTCGGAAGCGAACCGGGGTCAGTACGCCTCGCCGACCGGCTCTTCGGTGGAGTTCTCGGCACTCGCGGCGCTGCGGTTCCAGCGGGACCAGAGCACCCGCTCGCCGTAGCCGGCGGCCATCACGTGCGCGAAGGCCAGGTAGACGAGCACGCCCACGGCGAGCACCCCGAAGCCGACCCAGAACGGCAGCGCCAGCGACTGCTCGGCGAGCTTGCCGGAGATGATCGGTGCCGGCGCTGCGGCACCCCAGCGGACCAGGTTGAACGCGCCGGTGGCCACCCGACGGTCGCTGGAGCCGAGGCCGAGCGCCAGGTCGGTGAGGTTGGCGTTGGCGAGCCCCATGCAGAGGCCGGCGAGCACCAGCACCACGAGCGCCTCGGCGGTGCTGGTGGAGGTGGCGAAGAGGACCATGCAGACCAGCAGGCCGGCGATGGCCACGCCGACGGTCTGTACCGCGCCGATGCGGTGGGCCAGCCGGTGACCGATGATCAGGATGCCGGTGGCCAGGCCGAGACCCCAGCCGGTGAACGCGAGCCCCAGCGGGACGATGCCCAGACCGAGGAAGAGCGGCGTGTAGCCGAGCACCACGAAGAACACGAAGTTGTACGCGGCGGTGACCACGCAGAGGGCGATGAACGCCGGCCGGCGGTAGGTGGCGAAGATCTGGCCGACGCGTACCGGGGCCTGCCGGTTGGTGGGTTCGCGGAGTTTGCGGGAGGCCACGCCGAGGGCGAGGACCATGAACACGCCGCAGACGAAGAACGGCAGCCGCCAGCTGACCTGGCCGAGCAGGCCACCGATCAGTGGTCCGACGGCGAAGCCGAGACCGAGGGCGGTTTCGAAGAGGCCCACCACCCATTCCCGGTCGATGGCCAGGTTGACCAGCACCACCATGGCGGTGGCGAAGAACATCGCGTTGCCGAGCCCCCAGACGCCGCGCAGCACGGACAGCTGGACGATGTTGTCGCTGAACGAGGCGAGGATCGCGGCGAGGCCGACCACGGAGACGCCGGTGATGAGCACCGGCTTGAAGCCGAACCGGCCGCTGGCCAGCGTCGCGGGGATCATGCCAAGGGCCATGACCGCGATGTACGCGGTGAACAGCAGCTCGACCTGCCAGGCGGTGACACCGATCGCCTCGCCGATGGCGGGGAGGATCGGGTCGACGACGGCGATGCCGGCGATGGCGAGGAAGGCCACCAGCGTGGTGGCGTAGATGGCACTGCGGTTCGGTTCGGAACGCCGATCCACTCCGACTCCTCAGATAGCTGTATTGCACAGGTACTTATTCTGTATCATACAGCTATGAGCGACGACCATGACGCGAGCATCCTCGGCCGGATCGAGACCGAGGTGGCCCTGTTGATGCGCTTCGGCGAGGCCACCCGGCGGGCCACCGGCACCGCCGAGCACCGGGTGCTGGACCGCGCGGCGTACGTCATCCTGCGCCACCTGGCCGACGCCGGCCCACAGAACGTCTCGGCGCTCGCCGCCCGGCTCAATCTCGACGGCTCGACAGTCACCCGGCAGGTGTCCGCGCTTCAGCGCGACGGCCTGATCACCCGCACCCCGGACCCGTCCGACGGGCGCGGCACCGTCATCTCCCCCACCCCGGCCGGTCTGCAGCGGATGGCCGCCGTGCAGGCCGCCCGCACCCGGCTCTACGGCGACATGCTGGCCGACTGGAGCGCCGAGGACCGGGACACGCTGGCGGCCCTGCTGAGCCGCCTCAACCAGGCCCTGGTGAACCGCAACCGCCGCCGCTGACCAACCCGCGACGCCTTTGCCACCGCGACGCCACCACCACCGCCAAGATCGCGCAAGATCCTGGTTGTAGTGGTCTCCCTCGCGGTCCGACACCACTACAACAGAGAGATCGAGCACGATCTTGACGCCTTGGCTGCCAGGTCGGGCTGGCGACCAGCGGGCGCGCCGCTACCCGGGCGCCGACCTCGCGTCGACGCCCGGGAGCGGTGTCAGGCGACCGGCTCGCGGGCCGAGTCGGCGTCGCGCTCGATGCCCGGGGTGACCCGGGGGTCGCCCTCGTCGGCGAAGTAGTCGTCCGGCTCGGTGCCGTCGACCCCTTCCTCGACCTTGCTGGCCCGCAGCGCCAGCGTCACCAGCGCCGCCACGGCCAGGTTGACCGCCACCGCCACGATGCCGACGTAGATCGTCCGGGTGGTGTCGAACCCGAATTCCGACAGCGGGAACGCCGAGCCACCGAAGTGCTTCTTCGTCGGGCTGGCCACCTGGTAGAGCATCCACATGCCCAGCCCCATGCCGACCGCCCAGCCGACGATCAGGCCGGTGCGGTGGAACCAGCGGGTGTAGAGACCCAACGCCACCGCCGGCAGCGTCTGCAGGATGATCACGCCGCCGATCAGCTGGAGGTCGATCGAGAACTGCGGGTCGAGGAACACGATGCAGGCCACCGCGCCGACCTTCACGACCAGTGAGGTGATCTTCGAGACGTTCGCCTCCTGGGCCGGGGAGGCGTCCCGCTTGAGGTACTCCTTGTAGATGTTGCGGGTGAACAGGTTCGCCGCCGCGATCGACATGATCGCCGCCGGCACCAGCGCGCCGATGCCGATCGCCGCGTACGCGACACCGGCGAACCAGTCCGGGAACTGCTGGTCGAACAGCAAGGGCACGACGGTGTTGTTGTCCACACTGCCGGTCGAGGCCCCAGGCAGCGGCTTCACGCCTGCCGCGATGGCCATGTAGCCGAGCAGCGCGATCAACCCGAGCAGCAGGCTGTACGCGGGCAGCGCCGACATGTTCCGCTTGATCACGTCGCGGTTCCTGCTGGCCAGCACACCGGTGATGCTGTGCGGGTAGAGGAAGAGCGCCAACGCCGAGCCGAGCGCCAGCGTCACGTACTGAAGCTGGTTGTTGCCGTTGAGCAGGATGCCGTCGTTCGGGTTGGGTGAGGCGTCGAACTTCGCGTCGGCGGCGGCGAAGATGTCACCCCAGCCGCCCAGCTTGTACGGCAGGTAGATGACCGCCACCAGGATCACGATGTAGATCAGGCTGTCCTTGACGAACGCGATCAGCGCGGGCGCGCGCAACCCCGACTGGTACGTGTAGGCGGCCAGGATGGCGAACGCGATGATGATCGGCAGGTGCCGGGCCAGCGCGTTGTCGCCGGTGACGCCCATCGTCTTGAGCACCGCCTCGATGCCGACCAACTGCAACGCGATGTACGGCATGGTGGCGACGATGCCGGTGATGGCGATCAGCAGCGCCAGCACCGGCGAGTCGAACCTGCTGCGGACGAAGTCGGCAGGCGTGACGAACCCGTGCCGGTGCGACACCGACCAGAGCCGCACCAACACCAGGAAGACCAGCGGGTAGATGACGATGGTGTACGGCACGGCGAAGAACCCGGCCGCGCCGGCACCGAACATCAACGCCGGCACCGCCACGAAGGTGTACGCGGTGTAGAGGTCACCGCCGACCAGGAACCAGGTGATCCAGCCGCCGAAGCTGCGCCCGCCCAGCCCCCACTCGTCCAGGTGCGCCATGTCCTTCGGTGCCCGCCATCGGGCGGCCACGAAGCCCATCGCGCTCACCAGCAGGAAGAGGAACGAGAAGACGATGATCTCGGTGAGATGGTCGCGCCACATCAGGATCCACCCCGCTTCTTCGTCATCTGGTAGACCAAGGTGGTGGTGCTGACGCCGAGCAGGATGAAGGCCAGTTGCAGCCAGTAGAAGCGCGGGAAGCCGAAGACCCGGGGCGAGTCGCCATTGAAGAACGCCGGGATCAGCGGCACCACGATGGGGATGAAGAGCAACCAGTTCCAGGGGCTGTGGTCCTTCGCCCTGGTCGGCGCCGTGGTCGGCGCCTCTGGTTCGGGTGCAGCCATCAGACACACCTCCGGGGAGTCGTGGCTTCCGATGTAACGGCCGGAGGCTACGACTCTGTGATGGCGGTCACCTGACCCGCCCGGAGGGTGCTGCGCCGAACGGCCGGTCGGCTGCGCCGAACGGCGCGGCCGGCCGGCCGTGGCAACGGAGGTGCGGCGGGTCAGTCGAGCGCGGCGAGGTGGGCGGTGTCGTTGACAGTGCGCACGGCCACGCCGCCGTCGGGCCACATGTCGAGCACCGAGATGCCGGCCGCGTCCAGGAAGAGCCGGTGCAGGAAACCGTCGCCGGCCGCGAGGGCGTCGCGCAGCATCAGCTTGATCGGCGAGACGTGCGAGACGACCACCACGGTCTCACCGGGGTACGCGGTGAGCAGCCCGGTGATGACCCGGTGGGCGCGTTCGGCGACGTGGGTGAACGACTCCCCGCCCGGCGGCGCGATCCGCGGTGAGGCGAGCCAGGCGTCCATCTCCCCCGGCCACTGCTGGCGCACCTCGGCGAAGGTCCGCCCCTCCCACTGGCCGAAGTCACACTCGATCAGGTCGTCCTCGGTGCGGACCGGCACGTCACCGAGCGCCCCGGCGATCGACGCCGCGGTGGCCGTACACCGGGACAACGGTGAGCTGAGCACGGCCGCGACGGACGGGGCCAGCTCGGCCACCCGGGCGCCGGTGGCCTGGGCCTGGGCCCGGCCGCGCTCGGAGAGCGGCACGTCGCCGCGCCCGGAGTAGCGCCGCTGCTCGGTGTACGCGGTCTCGCCGTGCCGGACCAGGATCAGCCGGGTGGCGGTGAAAGTCGGCCGTGGCTCCCAGGAGGCCGGCGCGGTCGCCGGGTCGCTGCCGGTCGCGGGCGTCCCCGCAGGCTGTGCGGTGGCTGCCGGCGCCGCGGCACGGCCAGGGGCCGCAGTCGCCGGCGGACGACCCGCGGCGGCGTCCATTGCGGCGTTGGCGAGGGCGTCGGCGTGCCGGTTCTGCTCACGCGGGATCCAGCTGAACCGGACCGCTGCGAACCGGCCCACCAGCGCGGCGGCCTGGGCCGCGAGGGGGCGCAGGCCGGGGTGCTTGATCTGCCACCGGCCGCACATCTGCTCGACCACCAGCTTGGAGTCCATCCGGACGTCCACCTCGACGGCGCCCAACTCGGCGGCGGCGGTCAACCCGGCGATCAGACCCTGGTACTCGGCGACGTTGTTGGTGGCCGTGCCGAGCGACTCGGAGCGCTCGGCGAGCACCTCACCGGTCTCCGGGTCGCGCACCACCGCGCCGTAGCCGGCAGGGCCGGGGTTGCCCCGGGACCCACCGTCGGCCTCGACGGAGACCACGCGCGGCGCCATGACCTACAGGCCCGACTCGTTGGTACGAACCATGATCCGTCGGCAGTCCTCGCAGCGGACCACGTCGTCGGGGGCGGCCTTACGGATCCGGGCCAGGTCGGCACCGGACAGCTCCAGGCGGCATCCGCCGCAGCGGCCCGCGGTGAGCAGTGCGGCACCCAGCCCGGTGTCCTCGCGGATCTTGTCGTAGAGGTTGACCAGCTCGCTCGGGAGGTCGGCGGCGAGCGGCTGACGGGCGCCCCGCTTGAACTCCTCCTCCTTGGCGATCTCGGCCAACGCTTCGTCGCGGCGCTGCTCGGTGGCGGCCCGCTTGTCCCGGGTCTCGGCCAGCCGCTGCTCCACGCCGTCCAGTACGCCCTGCGCGGTCTCCCGCTGCTCCATCAGCTCCAGCTCGGCGTCCTCCAGGTCGCCCTGGCGGCGCTTGAGCGAGACCAGCTCGTGCTGCAGCGCCTCCAGCTCGCGGGCCGGACCGGTGCCGGCGGCCAGCCGGTTCTCGTCCTTCTCCTTGCGGGCCCGGACCTGCTCGACGTCCTTCTCCAACCGGGCGATGTCCCGGTCCAGGTCGTCCACCGCCACCTGGGCGCGGACCCGCTCGTCCTCCATCGACGACAGCTCCCGGGCCAGCGACTCCAGCTCGGCCCGCTCGGGCAGGGAACGCCGACGGTGGGCGAGCTGGGCGAGGTTGGTGTCGATCGCCTGGAGGTCGAGCAGGCGGCGCTGCACCTGAGGGTCAGCCTTCACGGTCGGGCTCCTTGTCGTCCACAACGGGTGCGGCGGCGTGCACGGTCCACGGGTCGGTGTCCAGGTCGGACACCAGCGTCTCGACGTCCAGCGCCTCCCTGAGGAAGGCGGCCAGGTCGTCCAGCCACGGTCGTTCCGTCGCCCAGTGAGCGGCGTCGATCAGGGCGGGACCATCGGCGGCGAGGTGCTCGCCGGCCGGGTGGTGCCGCAGGTCGGCGGTGAGGAACGCGTCCACCCCCGCGGCGGTCGCGGCGCCGAGGAAGCTGTCCCCCGACCCGCCGCTGACGGCGAGGGTACGAACCATACGCCCGGGATCCCCCGCCGCGCGAACTCCCCAGGACGTGACGGGAAGCACCGCGGCGGCGTGCCGGGTCAGTTCGGCGAGGGTCATCGGCTGAGGCAGCTCGCCGATCCGGCCGAAACCCCTGTCGTCGCCGTGGGCGGGCGACCCGGGCGCGGGCCGCTGGAGCGGGCGTAGATCGGTGAGCCCGAAGCGGGCGGCGAGGGCGTCGGAGACGCCCGGGGAGGCCACGTCGGCGTTGGTGTGCGCCGCGTAGAGCGCCACCCCGGCCCGGATCAACCGGTGGATGATCCGGCCCTTGAAGGTCGTCGCCGCGACCGTCGAGACCCCGCGCAGCAGCAGCGGGTGATGCGCGACGATCATGTCCGCGTCGGCGGCCAACGCTTCGTCGACGGTCTCGGGCACCACGTCGACCACGCAGAGCACCCGGCGGACCGGGGCGGCCGGCTCGCCGAGCACCAGGCCCACCCGGTCCCATTCTTCCGCCCAGACTGGCGGAAAGCGCCCTTCCAGCTCGGCTACCACGTCGCTCACCGTGGGGGCGGATCCGCTTGTGCTCACGGCGGGCCAGCTTACCGGCGTGGAGGCCACCGGACGGTGACACCCGGCCCGGCCGCGTCGGGCCGAAGATCTGCCGGATGCGCTAGGCGGCGCTCCAGGAGACGGTCTGCAACGCGGCCAGCGGCATCGCCCAGGGGAAGGCGTGCGTGTGCTGCTCCCCCGTTCCGGGCGGATGCAGAGCGATCACATCGTCGCCGAAGAGCACCGTGACGCCCCACTCGGCCAACCGGGCCACCCCGGCACGAAACGCCGGGTGGCAGGCCATCGCCGCGTTTGTGTACGGCACCGCCACGATGGGGACGCCCTTGCCCTGGGCCTCGACCAACAGCCCGAGCGCCAGGGTGTCGGTGATCCCGGCCGCCCACTTGTTCACAGTGTTGACGGTGGCCGGGCAGACGATCATGGCGTCGGCGGACGGTAACACATCCGGGTCACCGGGATTCTTGTAATGCGTCCGCACCGGATGGCCGGTCTGCCGGATCAGGGCCGGCTGGTCGACGAACTTCGCGCCGTCCGGCGTGGTGATCACGCAGACGTCCCAACCGTCCTGTTGAGCCAGGTCGACCAGACGACCGACGTGCCGGGCCAACGGCGAACCGCAGGCGATGACGTAGAGCACCTCGCGGTGCCCGCTGTTGCGCGCTCCGCCGGCCATCACACCGGCTCCGCGCTCATACCCCTACTCCCATGTGCTCAGCCAACTCCGCTACCGGAGAAGGCGGCGCACCACGTGTGCGACGAAGGATGTCGGACATCACCTCGTGCGCGATCGGCCGGCAGCGGATCTCCGACGGAGCGAGCCGATCACCGAGCAGCAACATCTCGCCGGCGTTCGCCACGTCACCCAGCTGGGCGTACCCGCGGGCGATGTCGAGCAGGTGGTGGGCGCGACGCTCGGGCAGCAACGCGTTGAACGACGGCTCCGCGATGCGCAGCTGGTGCACCTCCACGGCCCGCCCTCCGTCGCCCAGCTCCACAGCGGCGGCAGCCCGGTGCAGTTCGACGTTTGTCGGGCCGAACGACGTCCAGTAGTGGTTGTGGTCGCCGCCGAGCAGCGTGGCGGCCTCCTGCGCGCAGTTGATCAGGTCGTCGACGCTCGCCGAGTCGCCGATGCGGGACGCGGCCATCGCGCCCTGGAGCAGCAGCATGCCGTAGACGGAGAGCCGGGCCGGGGAGACCTCGTTGCTCCCACCCGGTGCCAGCCGGTTGGCGATCTGGACGTTCAGCTCCAGCGCGGGACGGGCCCGCCCCATCGCGACCAGGGCGTTGCACACCCGGGTGGTGGCGATCCCGGCCAGCAGCGGGTCGTCAGCCCGCTGGGCCACCGCCATCGACCGGTCGGCGGCCAACCAGGCGAGCTCGCACTCGCCGAGCTTGCGCAGCACCGAGGAGGCGATCTGGTAGACCTGCCCGAGCAGGTGGGCCGCCTCGGCGGCCTGGTCACCGCCGTACGCGGCGTCGGCCGCCTGGGCGTCGCGCAGCAGCTTCGGCAGCGCCCGGGTGAGCATCCCGTAGCGGCCGTACTGGTAGGTGAGCCAGGCGTGGTTGACGGCCTTGCGCATGTCGCCCATCGGCGGCGGGCACGGCACCGCGTCGAAGTACGCGCTCATCGAGTCGTAGCGTTCCAGCGCCGCCCGGATCTCCTGCACCTCGACCTGGTCGATGCAGTTGAGGGCGTCGGCGCGCCGCTCCGGGTCCCTGCCCATCAGCAGTTGGACATCCATCTGCAGGATGTCGGCGATCTCGTAGAGGACGGAGAACTTGTCCAACCGGCGGACGCCGCGTTCGACCTTGTCCACCCAGCTCTTGGACTTGCCCAGCCGGTCCGCGAAGACCTGTTGCGACATCTTGCGTCGCCCCCGCCAGTAGGCCACTCGCCGGCCTATGGGTAGCTCGTCCATCTCCCCATCCTCCCCTGCCACCGACGACCAATCGAGTCGGGGCGATGTCCGCGGGTGCGGCGACTGCCGTTCACTTTCAGGTTTTGCCTGGTCGCACAGGATGTACGTCAGCCGTACAGCTGGTCCTCGTACTTTTCGTGCAAGTTGCACGGGCCGTTCGTCAACCTCAACGATCGTGGGTTACGGCAGTGACGGTGCTCGACATGCGACCTGGCGAACGCCGGGACCGCCGAGAGGAGTTGGCACACATGTGGGGGAATGTCGGACCGCGCGTCGCCGAACTGTCGCCGTTGGAACGGGTCCGGCTGCGCCGGGTCGCCATCCGTTACGCCGTACACGGTTGGGAGGTCACCCCGGGTGCCTGTCTGGCCCGCAGCCGCTTCGTCTGTGGCCGGGCCGGCTGTCCCACAGTGGGCTGCCACCCCGCCCTGGAGAACTGGGAACTGGCCGCCAGCGCCGACCCGGCCCGGGTGGCGACCTGGTGGCGGAGCCGACCGCACGGGGTGCTGTTGCCCACCGGCCGGGCCTTCGACGTGCTGGAGGTGCCCGCCCACCTTGGCCGGCACGTGCTCGACGCGGTCCAGATCCACCCGGCCGGGACCGGCGTACGCGGGCCGGTGCTGGTCACGCCCACCGGGCGGTGGATGTTCCTGGTCCGCCCCGGCGATCCGCTCCGGCCGGAGTTGGAGCACTGCTTCCACGTCGTCCGGCACGGGCCGGGCTCGTGGATCCCCGCGCCGCCCACCCGGCTGCCGGAGGGCACCGTCCGCTGGGCGGTCGCCCCGGAACAGGCGCGCTGGCAGCTGCCGGACTCGTACCTCGTGCAGAACACGTTGATCGGGGCGCTGCGCGCCGCCGGGGTGACGCTCGCCCCCGACCTGCTCCCCGGTCACCTGCCGCTGCCCCGACGAGGCATGTGAAAGCGGCCCGATCGACGATTCGATCCGGTGCCCGACAGCGTCGCCGAGGCGCTGGTCCTCGTTGACAGGGGGACGGTGCGAACGCGCGCCACGAACGGGGGAACGATGTCCACCAACGACAGAGCGCCTCACCCTGGCGGCACCGAGCCGCCCCGGCGCAGCCACCCAGGACGCCGCTGGGCCGGCACCCGACCGTCCGGCTCCCGCCCCGGCCGTCCACGCCCCACCGGATCCCGCCCAGCCGGCACCCACCGCCCCCTCCGCTAGTCGGTGAGGGGGAGGTCGACGGAGTGGTACTGGCGGGCGTTGTCGGTTATCGCGGCGTGGGTGTGGTCGTTCAGGCGGCCCAGCCAGTTGAGGCCGGGGGTGCCCATGGCGAGGGCGGCGGTGGCGTACGCGTCGGCCAACCCGAGGTCGGTGCCGACCACAGTCACCGAGCGCAGCCCACTGGCCGGCGCGCCCCGGCGCGGGTCCAGCACGTGCCGGCCCCGCTCGTACACCCCGGACGTGGCCACGGCCAGGTCGGTGCCGGTGAGCACCAGGCAGGCCGCCATCGCGTCCCACGGGTGCCGGATGCCGATGCGCCACGGCTCCCCCGACGGTGACAGGCCCCGCACCCGTACGTCGCCGCCGGCGTTCACGCAGTGGTTGACGGCACCGGCGGCGACGAGGCGGTCCGAGGCGACCTGAGCGGCCCAACCCTTGACGAAGCCGGACGGGTCGAGCCGACCGGTGGCGTACGCGTCGAAGAACCCGTCGGTGGCGCCCCACAGGTCGGCGCAGGTCTCCAGCACGTACCGCAGGTCAGCGGACGCCTCGGAGAGCAGCACCTCACCCCTGTCGAAGCGGCACACCTCGCTGTCCGGCTGGTAGGTGCTGAACCGCCCGTCCACCTCGTGCATCCAGGCGAAGACCTCGTCCGCCAGCTCGCGCAGGGTCGCCGGTGGCAGATCGTCGGCGAGGTCCAGGGTGATCGTCGTACCCATGATCTGTTCGACCCGGCACAGCCCGGGTCGGGTCAGCGTGGCCCGCACGTCAGAACGCCTGCTCGATGGCGGAGCGCAGGGACTTCTTGTAGGCGTCGCTGGTCGCTGTGGCACCGGAGACGGTGTTGAGGTTGGCGTTCTGCTTCTGCACCACCTGGCCGCCGCTGCCGTCGTAGGAGCCGCGGACGTCGCCGCTGTGGATGTCGGACTCACCTCCGCTGGGCAGCGACAGCGCGACGGCCTCGACGATCCGGTTGCCGGAGACGACGATCTGCACCTGCACGTACCCGTACTTCTCGGAGCTGTCCTCCGCGTCGAAGCCGGTGCCGGTGATCCTCCGGGTGGTCGACTGGGGCGCCTTGGTGGTGGTCCGCGGAGCGCTGGTGGCCTTCGTCGTCCTGGTGCCCGACGGGCGGGCGGTGGTCTTGCCGGGCTTGGGCGACGTCGACGGCTTGGCGCTTTCCGATGGTGTCGGCGTGCCGCCGGCCGGGTCGGTGCCCGGCGCACCCGCGGCGACGCCAGGTTCGGTGCCCGGCCCGGAGGGGTTGACCGGCTGGGCGGTCGGCAGGTTCTGGGCGACCTGGTTGGTGCCGGGCGAGCCCTTGAACACCACAAGCGCTGTGGTGCTGGCGGCCAGGCCGGTGATCGCGAGGAGCGCGCGACGCATGGGGATGCCCTTCCTACAGCTCGAACGTGGCCAGGTGGATCTGCCGGCGGGGCACGCCGGCCCGCCGCAGTGCCCGCACCGACTGTTCCACCAGACCGGGTGGCCCGCACAGGTAGACGTCGCGCCGGGCCACGTCGGGCACCAGTTGCCGCAGCCCGTCCGGGCTCATCAGCTGGCGGGGGCCGGGGTCGTCGCGGGAGCCGATGACGTACCAGACGGAGGTGTCGCGTTCCTGGGCCAGCCAGTCCAACTCTCGGCTGAGCAGCACGTCGGCCGGTGTGCGGGCCCGGTAGATCAGCGCGGCGCCCGGCGGCAACTCCTCCAGCATGGCCCGGATCGGCGTGATGCCGCTGCCACCGGCGATCAGCAGCGCCCGCTCCCGGAGCCGGTGCGCGGCGGTGAAGGTGCCCGACGGGCCTTCGGCCCAGACCCGGGTGCCCGGTTCCAGGTCGCGCAGGTCGGCGGTGTGGGTGCCGACCACCTTGACGGTGACCCGCAGCCAGCGGCCGTTGGCAGCGGCGGAGACGGAGAACGGGTGCGACTGCCACCAGCAGCCCCGGGTGAGGAACCGCCAGCGGAAGTGTTGGCCGCCGAGCATCGCCAGTCGGCCGAGCCGCTCCCCGGTGAGGTAGATGGAGATGGTGTCGGTGCTCTCGGCGACCACGTCGGCGACCCGCAGCTTGTAGCGCAGGTTGAACGCCAGCGGTGCGATCACGCGGCCCCAGAGCAGGGCGGCGACCACCAGCAGGTAGAGCGCGATCCAGCCGGTGCGCACCGGGCCCGGCCGGTACAGCTGCGCGCCGTGGGTGAACTGGTGGCCGTAGCCGAGCAGCAGGATCAGGTAGCTGGACAGGTGCAGCAGGTGCCACATCTCGTAGGGCAACGCCCGCCGGATCGCCCGGATGCTGGTGAACCCGACAAGCATCATGATGCCGGCGGCGACGAACGCCGAGAGCATGTCCTCGTAGTCGCCGAGCAACGTGCCGACCTCGGCGAAGATCGACTGGTTACGGAGGTCGGCGTAACCGACCAGGATCAGCGACATGTGCGCCAGCACGGTGACCAGCAGGGTGGCACCGATGTCCCGGTGCCAGCGGGCCGTCTGCTCGCCGCCGATCCACCGTTCCAGCACCGGCAGTCGGCTCATCATCAGCACCTGCACCAGCAGCAGGTAGCCGGCGATCAGGCCGGTGATCCGGCCGGCCGCAGTGACGGTGGACGCTGTGGTCCGCAACGATCCGGCGGGAGTGCCCAGCCACCAGGGCAGCACGCTGGCGAGCAGGCCGACCAGGAGCAGCGCGGCCAGCAGCCGTCGGCCGCCAGGCCCGCGCCGGTCCGGGATCTGCGGGGGTACGGGCGCAGCCGACCGGCCGCCGTGCCGGGACGAGGTCCCGGTACGACGGCCGGCGGCGTGGGTGTGCGAATGCGTCACGCGTACAGCTTCATCGGGGCGTACTTCTGGCGGGGGAAGACCTTGTCGACCTCCGCGTTGGTGAGCCCGAACCGGCCCTGCGCCACCGCGCCGTAGACGTTGAACATGTTGTTGTACTCCGGCACGTCACCGGAGTCCAGCTTGTCCAGGCCGTTCCAGGTGCCGAGCAGCGAACCGGCCAGCTTCTTGCCGGAGAGCACTGTGACCACGCCGCCGTGCCCGTGGTCGGTGCCGCCGGTGTTGGAGCCGACCCGACGGCCGAACTCGCTGGACACCATGATCGTCACGTCGGCGGCCTTCGGGCCGAGGTCGGTGAAGAAGGCGGCCATCGCGCTGGCCAGCTCGTTCAGCCGGCGGTACAGCTGGCCGCCCTCGCGGGTGCCCTGGTTCTCGTGGGTGTCGTAGCCGCCCATGCCGACAGTGGCGACCCGCACGTTGGCGCCGCCCTTGATGAGCTGAGCGAGTTGCTGGAACGCGTTGCCGACGCCCTCGTACTTGACGCCCTCGGCGGGCTGGTACGGCTTTGCGGCGAGCTGCTGGGCGGTGGCCAGCGCCCCCATGCCCTCCTTCACTGCCTCCTCGACCGGGTGGTTGATCCCGGTGAAGAGCCCCTTGATGGCCTTCTCGGTGGCGGCGCGGAACCGCTCGTCACCGTTGAGCCGCAGGGAGCCGACGCTGTTCAGTGAGAGCGCGCCGTTGTTGCCGACCAGCGAGCGGGGCAGCGTGCTGCCGACGCCGACGCTGCGGAACGCGGTGCCCTTGCCCAGGTTGTCGACCAGACCGTCGAGCCAACCCCGGCCGCCGGTCTCGTTGGGCAGCCCGCCCAGGTTGCAGGCGTCCGCGGCCTGGAAGTGGCTGCGGGACAGCCGCTCGTCGGAGACCGCCGGGATGAAGCCCAACTGACCGGCCGTGAGCCACTTCTCCAGCGGCTTGAACGCGCTGGTCAGCTTGAAACCGCGGCCCAGGGCCAGCGAGTCGTTGCCGAGCAGCAGGTCGGGGCGGGCCTTGTTGAGCGTCGGGTCGTTGTCCGGCGCGACGAGGCTCAGCCCGTCCAACCCGCCGTAGAGGAAGACGTGGATCAGGGTGCCGGTCTTGGTCGCCGCGAACGACGCCGAGGTGGTGACGAACTGGGCGGTGGCCAGCGCGGTGGCGGTGGCGGCGGCACCGGCGACGAAGGTCCGCCGGGTCACGCCCCGCCCGTCCTGCTGGGCCTCCTCCAGGTTCTCCAGGGTGCGGTACCTGTCGAACTCGGCGGCGTTCTCGGCGGCGACGATGTCCGCCTCGGCGCGCAGCAACGCCTCGGCCGGGTTGTCGGCCAGCCGCCGCACGTCGGGGCATTCGGGGTGCAGGGGGAAAGAGTTGTACACAGTCTTCTCCATCGGGTGCCTCACCGGAGGTGGTGCTGGGGGGAAGCGAGGATCGCCCGCGCGACGGCGGTGATGGCCCCGTTGAACGTGGCGTCGACCTTGGCGGTCGCCGCCACACCGGCCACGCCGAGGATGAGGTTCTTCTCCCGCGTGCTCAACTTCTGGCCCACCAGCCGCTGGGAGAGCGCGTCCACGTACGCCCCGGCCGTCGCCGGCGGCTTGGCGACCAGCTTCTCCGGTGCCGTGTACGTGAAGGTGGTGCGGTAGCCGGCGAGGATCTCGCCCGCCTCGTTCCAGCCGTTGACCATGGCGCCGGCCGAGGTCCAGGCGACGTAGACGTCCGGGTAGCCGTCCGGGGTGGGCTGACCCATTGGGTACTGGCCCAGCTCGCGCATCTTGTCGTGGATCTGGCGCAGCCCTCGGGCGTACGCGGTGCGCTTGCTGTCGCCGTTGTCGTGCTTCGGCGACGCGTCCGGCGAGACGCCCAGGGTGCGGTACGTGGCGACCAGGTACTCCATCGGCCGGCGCACCTTCTGGCCCACACCGGCCCAGAACTCCGAGGAGCAGAACAGCGTCATCAGGACCGGCTTGATCATGCCCTTGTTGGTGGTGTACGTCTTGGCCAGCCGGTCCACGAGGGACTTCGGCGGGGTGTCCGAGACGAACCGGGTGGCGAGGCTCTGCGCCACGTACTTCGCTGTCGACGGGTGCGTCGCGATGTAGGTGATGTACGCGTCGATCGCCGCTTCGGCCTTCTTCGGGTCGGCCGAGTTGTTCGCGTGGGTGAAGCCGAGGATCTTCACCTTGCCGACGTAGTGCTGCTCGGGTCGGAAGACGTACTTGCCCTTGTCGTCGACACCGCGGCCGGTCTGCAACATGGCGGCCTGCCGGACGTCCGGCTCCTTGTAGCCGCCGTCGACGCCGACCGAGTAGAGCTCGAGGTTCTCCCGGGCGAGGTTCTCGTTGATCGCGTCCTTGCGGGAGTCCTTCTGGTTCAGGTAGATCAGCAGCGCCGGGTGCTTGTTCGCGGCGACCAGCATCTCCGGGTAGCTGCCCAGCGCGTGCTTGCGCACGACGTCCTGGTCGAACGAGTTGCGGTACACCTCGCCGCCGTCGAAGTCGGCCGCGACGTGCAGGAAGTCGTTCCAGAAGTCGACCATCACCTCGAACAGCTGGCGCTTGGACCAGATCTGCCGGGCGATGGTGGCGTCGACCATCTCCCGCTCCGGATTGGCGCCCTGCTCGTTGAGCTTGTCCCGCTGGTCGCGCAACTGCTGCACGGAGAGCTTCTGGGTCGGCAGCTCGGCGAGCTTCAGCTCGCCCTTGCTCGGCTCCAACTTGTCCGGGTCCAGTTGGGCGCGGATCCAGGCGTCCATGCCCTCGCGCTTGATGTCGGCGACCACCGCGGGCGTCACGCCGAAGGTGGCGCGCCGGGCCAGGTGCAGGATGGGGTCCTTGGCCAGCACCGTCTTCACTGTCACCTTGGTCGCCGCCGCGGCGGCGGCCGGTCCGGAGAAGGTCCGCCCACCGGCCGGCGCGTTCTTCTTCAGCGCCTCACCGGCCCGGGAGCCCATGTAGCTCTCGTTCTGCTCGGTGTAGGTACGCACCGTGCTGGGCTGCTGGCCGCTGGGCCGCGCCGCGGTGCCGTCGGTCACCGTGCTGCCGGTCGCGTCGCCAGCCGCCGCCTCGTCGCCGAAGAGGCCACGGAACTGCGGGGTCATGGCGAGCGCGGCGCCACCGGCGACGACGGCGGCGGTGCCACCGAGGGCCACCATCGCCTTACGTCGGCCGACCTTGCGACCCGACTCGTCGTCATCGTCGAGGGTGGGCAGTCCGGTGCCGGCCGGTCGCGCCGGGGCCGGGCGGCCAAGGCCCTCCGGGCCGACCCACTGCGGACCGCGCGGGGCGGGCGCGGGCTGCCCGGCGTACTGCTCACGCGGGTCGGCCTGCGCGGCGTAGCCGCCCTGGTGGGGGTGGGGTGAGTCGTAGCCGTAGGGCGCGGGCGTGTGGGGGTCGCCGTAGCCGTCAGCGCTGGGGTGCTGGTGTCCGTCCCAACCGCGGTCGTCCCGCGGTCGACGTGGTGGCACATTCTGGTCGGCCATGTACCAATCCCGATTTCTGATGAGCGCCGAAAACTGCTACCGGGCAGGTGCGGCAGGTGCGGCGACTGTTGCCTGAGGGGGTTGCTACGGCAAGGTAACTAAGGCCCCGGGGCCCTTCAAGGTGGCCGGAACCCACCCGTGAGGGCACTTAAGACAGCGCTCAGCGCGACGTCGGCGGCGGGCGGTGCGGCGGGCTGACCCGCAGACCTTCCCAGCAGGGCGTACGCGCGGCAGCCGAGCACGGATCGGACCACGCTGCCGTACCCGACACTTTCGGCGCCGTTCACCACCAAAGGCAAACTTAAGGTCCAGGTAAGCCCGACATGAAACGCGCTCGCGTGGGGGAAAAGTAGCAGCAGCGGGCGAGCGTGAGCCGCCATCGCAGCGGGTATGCCGCCGAACCGCTGAACGCGTGAGGGGAAGGCAGCGCCATGCTCAGCAAAGAGGATCAGCGCAGATTCGACCAGATCACCCGTCAGCTCCGGGAAAGTGACCCGGCATTCTTCAACCGGCTGGACCACCGGGCCCGGGCCCGCAGGGGCCGCTATCTGATGTTGTTGACCATCGTGCTGTGGGCGTCGCTGCCGGCGATAGCCGTGTTCGCCGGTCGACTGACCGGCGCGATCTGCGCGGTGGTGCTGGTGGCCAACGCGGCGATCATGTGGCGGTTCCGCCGCCGCTGGACGTGACTGCTCGACCGCTCGACGGGGCGGCTGCACCGGTGGACGTGACGGCTCACCGGTCGGCCGGTCCGAACGCCCGGTACGCGCGGCGCAACCGTTCCAGCAGTCCCGGCCCACCGATGGCCGGGGCCGGCGCGCCGAGCTGGCGCAGCAGCAGGTCGGTGCCGGTCACCAGTCGGGGCGGCCGATCCGGCAACGGCACCGGCGCTGACCAGAACCGGTCCGCCGTCTCCGCCAGCGGCGTCGCCGACAGTCCGGTGAGCGCGCGGGCGGCGCCGACCGGCGCGGGAGCGTCCACTGTCGACACCAGACCGTCCGGTTCGGACGGTGGGGCGACCGGCGGGGTGGCACCCGTGGTCGCGGCGCGCCGGGCGCGGAGCGCGTCGAGCAACTCCGCGCGGGACCGGCCGCGCCAGTGCAGCAGCTCGAACGGGTCCGCGTCGAACGCCTCGGCCAGCAGGTAGAACGTCGCCGCGAGGTGCTTGCACGGCACCGCGAAGTCGGGGCAGTTGCAGTGCTGGGTCAGCTCGTCCACGGCGGCCGGGAAGAGCGGCGCGCCGGCGGCGGCGAACAGCTCCTCCAACTCGTCGGGGAGGTCCCCGGCGAGCAGCCGGGCGCTGAAGAACGCCTGCCCGGCCAGCTCGTCCTCGATTCGGGACCAGAGCGCCGCCGGAAACGGCTTCAGCGCGATCGACACCTGGTACGGCTGCGGCCGGGAGCCCTGCACCACAGCGCTGACCCGTCCGGGTCCGATGTCGAGGGTGAGCACCTGACCGGCCCGCGCGTACGACCGGCCCCGGGTCAACCGGGTGCCGAGCGCGAACGACTCCAACACCTCCAGGAAACGCCGCGACCACCAGGACCGGCCGATCGCGCCCCGGGCGCTGCGCGCCCGCAGACCCCCGTCGACCCGACGGGGGCGCCCGTAGTCGGAAAAGTCAGTGCTCACGTCGGCGCTCCGCTGCACTTCGCTCGCTCACTCCACCACCGCGCCGGCTTCCAGGGCGAACAGGTCCCGCAACTGGCCGGTGGACAACTCGGTGATCCACTGCTCGCCGGTGCCGACCACCCGCTCGGCGAGGCTGCGCTTGTCGGCGATCAGCGCGGCCACCTTCTCCTCGACGGTGCCGGCGCAGACGAACTTGCGGACCTGCACCCGTCGGCGCTGTCCGATCCGGAACGCCCGGTCGGTGGCCTGGTCCTCGACCGCCGGGTTCCACCACCGGTCCACGTGCACCACGTGGTTCGCGGCGGTCAGGGTCAGCCCGGTGCCGCCGGCCTTGAGGGACAGGACGAACAGCGGCGGACCCTCCGCCGACTGGAAGCGCTGCACCAGGGCGTCCCGCTCGGCCTTGCCGAGACCACCGTGCAGGAACAGCACCTCCCGGCCGAACCGCGCCGACAGGTGACCGCGCAGCATCGCACCGAACTCGGCGTACTGGGTGAAGAGCAGCGCCCGCTCCCCCGCCGCCAACACCTCCTCGAGGATCTCGGTGAGCCGGGCCAGCTTGCCGGACCGGCCCTCCAGCGGCGAACCGTCGCGCAGCAGCTGGGCGGGGTGGTTGCAGACCTGCTTGAGTCGGGTCATGGTGGCCAGCACCAGGCCGCGTCGCTCGATGCCGTCGCTGGTCTCGATCCGGGCGAGCATGTCGTCGACCACCACCCGGTACAGCGCTGCCTGCTCGGCGGTGAGGTTGCAGAGCACCTCCATCTCCAGCTTCTCCGGCAGATCCGAGATGATCGACGAGTCGGTCTTGAGTCGGCGCAACACGAACGGGCCGGTGATCCGGCGTAGCCGCTCGGCGGCCTCGGCGTCACCGTGCCGCTCGATCGGCTCGGCGAACCGCTTGCGGAACGTCGCCGCCGGCCCGAGCAGACCCGGGTTGGCGAACTGCATGATCGACCAGAGGTCGGCGAGGCGGTTCTCCACCGGCGTACCGGTCACCGCCACCCGCTGCCGGGCGGGCAGCGCGCGAACCGCCTCGGCCTGCCGGGTCGACGCGTTCTTTATCGCCTGCGCCTCGTCCACCACCACCCGGTGCCAGTCGATGCCGGCCAGGTCGGCGGCGTCGCGGGCGGCCACCGAGTAGGTGGTGAGGACCAGGTCCGCGCCGTGCGCGGCCGCCGTGAACTCCGCCCCCCGCGCCCGCTCGGCACCATGGTGTACGTGCACCCGCAGCTCCGGGGTGAACCGCGCCGCCTCCCGCTGCCAGTTGCCGACCAGCGACATCGGACAGACCAGCAGTGTCGGCCCGGCCTCCGGCGGGTCTCCGGCGAGCAGCGCGAGCAGTTGCACGGTCTTGCCCAGCCCCATGTCGTCGGCGAGCACACCACCCAGGCCGAGTGAGCGCAGGAAGGCCAGCCAGGCCAGTCCGCGCTGCTGGTACGGCCGCAGCGTCCCCTGGAAGCTGGGGGGCGGGTCCAACGGGGTGAGCCGCCGCTCGACCGCGCCGGCGAGCAGGTCGCCCAGCGCCCCGTCGGCGGTCACCTCCAGCACCGGCAGCGCGCCGGTGGCGTCGCCGTCGGCCAGCCCGAGGCGGAGCAGGTCGGCGACGGTCAACTCGCCGGCGGAGCGGAGCAGCCGCAGACCGGCGGCGAGCCGCCCCGGGTCCAGCTCCACCCACCGGCCGCGCAGCCGTACCAGCGGGGTCTTCATCTCGGCCAGCGCCGCCAACTCCTCGGCGGAGAGCGGCTGGTCACCGAGCGCGATCTCCCAGCGGTAGTCGACCAGGGCGTCCAGACCGACCCCGGCATCGGCGCCACCCACCGTGCCCGGCGCGGTGCGGCTGCGCGCCCGCAACCGGGCGCCCAGTCGCGCTGACGGACGCTGCCACCAGGACGGCAGCAGCACCCCGAAACCGGCCGCGTGCAGCACCGGGGCGCCCGCGCTGAGGAACCGGTGCGCCCCGTCGACGTCGAGTTCCATCGCCTCCGGGGCGGCGGTACGCAGTGCGGCATCCAGGTCCGGCCAGAGCCGGCTGGCCCGGCCCAGCTCGGCGAGGAGTGTCTCCTGCGGGCTGGTGGTCCGGCCGGCCAGGCCGCCGAGCGTCTGTGGCGCCCGCCAGATCTCCGCGGCGTCGACGTGCAGGCCGGGCTCGTCCGCGGCCTGCAACCCGAACTCCAGCCGCCAGCGCCCGCCACCGGCCGACTCGACCGGCACCGGCGAGCTGTCGACGGGCACCGGCCGGGTGGCCAGGATCGGTTCGGTGACCTCGTCGGGGGCCGGTTCCACCAGGCGGAAACCGGCCCGCACCGGGCCACCGGCGGCGTCGCGCTGCCACGCGTCCAGTTCGGCGGCGAGGGTGGTCAGCCCGGAGGGGTCGATGGTGAAGTTCCGCTGCGGGCCGGCGAGCGCGGCCAACCAGGCCGGTGCCGGACCACCCGGGCGCAGCCCTCGGGCCAGCGTGGTGGTCGCCAGCGCTGCCCGCGCGGCGGCGTCGGTCAGCGCGTCGAGCGCGTCCGCGACCAGTGCGGCGGCGGTCAGCTCGGTAGCGGTCAGCTGGGTACCGGTCAGCTCGGTAGCGGGCGGCAGGACGGCGGCTCGGGCGGCGGGTGGCAGGGCCAGCGCCAGCGACCGCGCCCAAGCGGCGTCGGTGCCGGTCAGCAGCGGACGCCACACCGCCTGCGCGGCAACGCCCGACGCCGCCGTCGCGCCAGCGCCGGGCGTCTCGTCGCCCGTGGACGTGCGCACGCCGGGGAGGACGCGGCCACGGGTCACCAGGTCGGCGGCGAAGTCGGCCAGCTCGGCGAGGTGCCGCACTGTGGCCCCGGGCACCGCCGGGATGTCGTCCAGGGCTTGGAGCAGCGACAGGGCGTCGTCCGGGGCGTACACCAGAATGGGGACCCGCCACCTGGCCAGGGTGAGCCGACCGCGGGCCGCAGGTGCGACGGTGGTCCGGATCAGCTCGGGTGAGTCGGTCGGCGCGCCCGCCAGGGTGGGCAGCGTGAGCAGCGCGGTGTCCGGCCGGGTCGGCTCGGCAGCATCGGCGAGGACGGCGGCCAGGTCGCTGTGCCCGGCGGCGAAGGGGTGCGGGCGTTCCCGGGCCGTGCGGCCCGAACGCGGAGTGGGAATCGGCGCGGTGCTGTCCTCGGCCCAGACGGCGAGGCCGCCGGTCGAGCTGTCACCAGGCAACCACAGCCCGTGGATGACCAGCACCTGCTCCCCCTACTCGCCGCCCGCCCCCACAATAGGCGGCCCGGCTGGCCAGGCCCCCGCACCCATCGCCCACCTGCGCAATCTTGCAGTGCGTGTCGACGATCTGCGAATAATGTGCCTTTTGTCGCCGCAGAAAGTGCACGATCGCGGGGCTGGAGGTGGGAGCGGCAACGGTCTAGCGTCGGCGTTGTGGTCGATCTGCTGGTTCTCGGCGGGCTTGGGGTGGACGTGCGGGTCCGGGTGCCCGCGCTGCCGTTACCGGCTGCCGATTCCCACACCGTCGAACCGATCGAGCTGCGGATCGGCAACACCGGCGCCGGGGTGGCGTTGGCCGCCCGGGCGCTCGGCCTGCGGGTGCTGATGGTCGACACCCTCGGTGCGGATCCGGCCGGTGAGCTGGTCCAGACGGCGTTGACCCGGGCCGGCGTGCCGGCGCTGCTGGCCGAGCACCGGGCCGGCACCCGCCGGTCGGTGAACCTGGTGGACCCGGGCGGGCGGCGCACCTCGCTGTACGACCCGCGCCCATGGCAGGGCGCCCCACCCTTTCCCGCCACCGAGTTGGCCGCACTGGTCCGCGACGCCCGGCACGTACACCTTTCGATCATGGATTGGGCGGTGCCGTTGCTGCCCGCCGTGCGGGCTGCCGTTCCGGCGGGCGTGGCGCTCTCCACCGACCTGCACGACTGGGACGGCGAGAACACCTACCATCGGCCGTTCGCCGAGGTCGCCGACCTGGTCCTGCTGAGCGGGGTGCGGGTGGGCGACCGGGCCGCGTCGCTCGCCGGCACGCTGGCGCCGCGGACGGTGGTGGTGACCCACGGAGCGGACGGCGCGAACCTGTACCCGGGCGACGGCACGACGGTGCCGGTGCCGCCCGCCGAGCCGGGAAAGCCGGTGGTGGACAGCAACGGGGCCGGCGACGCCTTCGCGGCCGGGCTGATCGCCGGCCGGCTACGCGGCGAGCCACTGGCACGTGCCGCGCAATATGCGGCGCGGGTCGCCGCCGCGGCGTGCACCCACGACGGCATGGAGTATCCGCAGGGCCTGCTGCCCACCATCTGACAGCCGACAGCCCGGGGTTCAGAGCGCGCCACACTCGCCGTCGGTCAGTTCGCGCAGGATGTCGGCGTGGCCCGCGTGCCGGGCCGTCTCCTCGATCATGTGCACCAGAATCCAGCGCACCGACACCTCGCCGAGCTGCGGGTGCGGCACCACGTGGTCGAGGTCGACGCTCGCGGCGACCTCCCGGGAACGGGCGCAGGCCCGCTCGTACGCCGCGATGAGCCCCGCCACGGTCTCCTGATCGCCGAGCGTGAAGCTGGCGACAGCGTCCTCCTCCGAGGTCAGGTAGACGTCGCCGGGTTCAGGGGCCAGCAGGGTCGGGAACCAGTTCCGCTCGACCAGGGTCAGGTGCTTGACCAGCCCGGCGAGCGTGGTCGCCGAGGGCACCAGCCGGCGGCGGGCGTCGGCGTCGGCGAGACCGCGCAGTTTGCGCAGCAGCACCGCCCGGTGGAAGTCGAGGAACGAGGTCAGGACGGCGCGCTCGTCGCCGGTGCGGGCGAGCACCGGACCGAGCGTCGGATCGATCGTCTGCTCCATCCGCCGACCGTAGCCACGAGTCGAGTCCCCCGCTGCCCCGCTATCCGCTGCGGGCGGGCGCTACGCCCGGCAGGATGGGCGCATGGCTTCATCCGTGCAGATCCTTCTCGTCGGCGGCACGGCGGACGGGCAGACCATCACCGTCGAACTGGACAGCAACGGCCGTCCACCGCTGACCCACCACCACCTCGGCTCCGGTGGGCTGGCCGACGCGCAGATCTACGAGTTGGAGACCGCCCGCGAGGACGCCCACGAGTGGCGCTACCGGTGGACCGGCCCAGCGGTGTGACCGCCCGCTCAGACCCGGGTGAGGGCCTGGCTGCGCAAGCTCTCCAACACGCCACGGGTGACCTCCGAGGTGCCCCGCGCCTGATCGCACACCTCCGCCACCCGTCGTGCGGTGGCCTCGGCGCGTTCCTCACGCTCGTCCCACAGGCGGTCAACCTCTGCCAGCAGCGGCCCCTCGACCTCGCGTTCCACGCCGCGTAGCGCCGGCACACCGAGCCGTTGGGCCAGGTCGAAGACCTTGCCGGCGTACGGCAGGGGCAGGAACGGCGTACCGACCATCGCCGCGAAGATCAGGAAGTGCAGGCGCATGCCGACGGCCAGGTCGAAGTGACGCATCAGCCCCAACACCTGCTGCGGAGAGTAGGTGCCGTGCAGGATCCGACCCCGCTCGGCGGCGACCATGTGCGACAGCACCCCGTGCGAGTGCCGGATGTCGTCGCGCTCCATCGGCACGAACAACACGTACGCGTCGATCCGGTGCACCAGGAAGTCACCGATCTGGGCCAGCAGCCGGTGGTAACCATCCACGTCGAGGCGTTCGGCGGCCCGGCCGGGCTCCCGCACGCTTATCCCGACCAACCGCTTGCCGACCGGCACGCCCTCCTCGGCCAGCAGGTGGGCCGGGAACTCCGCCGGTTGCAGGAGGAACGCCGGGTCCGCGGTGACAGTGATCGGGTTCAGCAGGCCGGCCTCCTCCAGCACCATCCGGGACTCCTGGTCCCGGACGGTCACCTGGGTCGCGCTGGAGAGCGTTTCCCGAACCATGCCGGTGTCCACCCCGTCGCTGAGCGGCCCGACCCCCACCGCGTACGTGATCAGCGGCAGGCCCCGCTCCTGGGCGACCCGGACCACCCGCAGGTAGCGGCGGGCCTCCCGGTCGTAGAGGATGCCGCCGCCGCCCAGGATGAGCAGGTCGAGCTGGGCCAGGACCAGGGCCGAGTCGGTACGGCTCACGCCCTCCCAGGGCACCGCTTCGACGTCCGGGTGGGCGGCCCGGGTGTGCTCGGGGTTCCGGGAGAAGACGATGATCCGGGCGTTCGGTTCCTGCGTACGCAGATCGGTGAGCAGGCCGGTGAGGATCGCCTCGTCGCCGAGGTTTCGCCCACCGTACGAGCCGAGCACACCGATGGTCAGTCCGGCGCCGTGCGTCATCCGTCGCTCCTCCCCAGGTGCGGTTCGCGCCGGTTTCCCGCTGGGCAGGTGAACAGTCCTGCCGAAGGGACCGCTCCCCTGGGCGGCAGCCGACCGCAGTTCAGTTCGCCGGGGTGAGGCGCTTCGCCATTTGCTGCGAGGTGACCTCGAACCCCAGACTGCGGTAGAGGCCGATCGCCACGGTGTTCGTACCGAAGACGTTCAGACCAAGCTCGGGTACGCCGAGCTGGGCGAGTTCGGCCTCGATGAGCTGGATCATCCGCCGCGCGTACCCGCGTCCCCGGTGCTCCTCGTGCACCTCGATGTTGTGGATCCAGGCACGTTCGGAGCCAGCGGTGGTCGTCGCGCCGGGCAGGGTCACCCAGATCCAGCCGACCTCGGTGTCGCCGACCCGGCCCACCCGCAACAACGCCCCCTCGGTGGCCACGCCCGCCGGCAGCGACTCCCGGATCTGGTCCACCGACCGCTCAAGGGCCGCCTCCGGACTCATTCCCCGGTGCGCCACCAGGTCCTCGGCGTACCCCTGCTCCAGCGGCCCCAACAACCGGTCCAGCTCCGGCGCCGTCATCGGCGTCAGCGTCAACTCCACAGTGCCTCTCCCCTCGTCGTCGCCAGCGGGTAGTGCAGCAGAACCGGCCCGGACGCGCCAACCGTTTCCCCATTGGCGGCAGACGGGTCGGCAGCGCTCGGCGACCCGGTCAGGGTGCCGGCGGCGTCGACTCCAGCAGGCGGGCCAGTTGCGCCAGGTCGCGCAGGAGCAGGTCGCCGTCGAGCCCCTTCAGCGCGGCGGTCATCGCCCCGGCCGCCCGCCCGGCCCGCAGGCCAACCTCGGCGTCCTCGACGACCAGGCACCGCGCCACGGGTACGCCCAGCAGCGCCGCGCCCCGCAGATAGCCCTCCGGATCCGGTTTGCCGACCCTGACGTCCTCCACCGTGACGAGCACCGGCGGCTTGATGCCGGCGGCACCGAGCCGGGCCTCGGCTAGCCGCGCGTCGGCGCTTGTCACCACCGCCCAGGGCAACCCCAACCGGGTCAGCACGTTCAGCAGCTCGTGCGCGCCGGGGGTGGCCGTCACGTCGGACAGGTCGTCGTACTGCAACGAGAGCTGCCGGGCCGCTGCGGCGGCGACCGCGCTGTCGTCGAGCGCGGGCAGCACCCGGCGGATGGTCCGGTCGGCGGGGCTGCCGTGCGCGATCGCCAGCGCCGCCGCCGGGTCGACGGCGTACTCGGCGGCCCACCGCTCCCAGGCCCGCTCGACGGCGGCGTCGGAGTCGACGAGGGTGCCATCCATGTCGAACAGCACCGCGCCAATGCCTGCCAGCTCCACCAGCACACTCCCCTCGCAGGTTGACGCGGCCACCCTCCCCCACCTCGCAAGATCCGCGCAACTTCGGTGATCCCGCTGTTCCGTCGCCTGATGAGGCAGCAGGACCGTTGCGCGGATCTTGGGTGTCGGCAGAGGCTCGGCAGGCCGTCGCGGGTCGCGGGTATCGGACCTGGAGATCGGAGCGAGGGGTCCGATAGCCGCCAGACGGAAGGTCGGCGCGGCCAGATGATCGTTTGCATGACGACGACACTCAACGACAAGGTGGCGCTGGTGACCGGGGGTTCCCGGGGCATCGGGGCCGGCATCGCCCTGCGTCTGGCACAGGACGGGGCCGACGTGGCGCTGACCTACCGGCAGGACGCCGAGCGGGCCGCGACAGTGGTGAAGCAGATCGAGGCGCTGGGCCGGCGGGCGCTGGCCATCCAGGCGGACGGCGCCGACCCGGCCGCTGTGCAGGGCGCGGTCGACCGGGCGGCCGCCGAACTGGGTCGGCTGGACATCCTGGTGAACAACGCCGCGGTGTTCACGGTCGGGGCCATGGACGAGCTTGGCTCGGCGGAAGTGGAGCAGACGGTCGCCGTCAACATCCGGGCACCGTACGTCGCCGCGCGGGCGGCGCTGCGGCACCTGGGCGAGGGCGGACGGATCATCAGCATCGGCAGCAACGTCGGTGAACGGGCGGTCTTTCCCGGGCTGACGCTCTACGCGATGAGCAAGACCGCTCTCGTCGGGCTGACCCGGGGTCTGGCCCGTGAGCTGGGCCCCCGAGCCATCACCGTCAACCTGGTCAACCCCGGGCCAACGGACACCGACGCCAACCCGGCGGACGGACCGAACGCGGCAGCGATCCACGGATTCACCGCCGTCGGCCGGTACGCTCGCCCGGCCGATATCGCGGCCACCGTCGCGCACCTGGCCAGCCCCGAGGCCGGCTACGTGACCGGTGCGGTGTTCAACGTGGACGGCGGCTTCACCAGCTGAGGAGCCCGGGCGGTGCCGCCGCGCCATCCGGCGCCGCCCGGGCTCAACCATCTCCTGGGTGGGGGGCGTTTTACGCGGGTGGTTCGGCAGCGGTGCAGGGTGGGCGCGGCAGGTTTCGAACCTGCGACCCCCCGCTTGTAAGGCGGGTGCTCTCCCACTGAGCTACGCGCCCGGATCGCCCGTGTGGCGGGCCGGTGGCTGGCAAGCTTACCTGCCCGCCACCGACCCGGGCGCACGGCGTACCCGGTCAGCTGGTCGCTTCGGCGATGGCCTTGCGCCAGCGCTGCTGGTCGCGGGCCTCGCCCGGGCCGTTCATCTCGGCGAAGCGGACCACGCCGGTCTTGTCGATGACGAAGGTGCCCCGGTTGGCGAAGCCGGCCACCTCGTTGAAGACCCCGTACGCCTGGGCGACGGCGCCGTGCGGCCAGAAGTCGGCCAGCATCGGGAACTGGTAGCCCTCACGGTCGGCCCAGATCTTGTGGCTGTAGGCCGAGTCGACGCTGATGGTCAGCACCTGGACGTCGTCGTTCACGTACTCGCCGAGGTTGTCTCGCATCTCACCCAGCTCGCCCTGGCAGGTGCCGGTGAAGGCGAGCGGGTAGAAGACCAGCAGGACGGTGCGCCTGCCCCGGAAGTCCGAGAGTCGGACCTCCTGGTTGTTCTGGTCCTTGAGCACGAAGTCGGGTGCCTCGGCGCCAGCCTCGATGGGCATGCGAACTCTCCTCGCTGCTCGGCCTCGCCAGCGACGGCGTCGGGTCGGGTGAACGGCGTCAGCCTGCTACCCGGCGGTGGGCGGACCGTCGGGCGAGCGAGAGTGGCGCCGGCTACTTCTTGGCCTTGGCCCCTCGGCGCAGCACCAGACGTGCGCCGCTCCAGTCCCGGCCGGCGTTGACGGTCGAGGTCTGCTGAAGGCCTGCGGTGGGCGCGGACTCCGCGACCTCGCTCGGCTCGACGTGCCCCTCGCGCCCCGCCTTCGGGGTGAGCAGCCACACGACGCCGTTGTCGGCCAGCGGGCCGAGGGCATCGACGAGCAGCTCGAAAAGGTCACCGTCGCCGTCCCGGTACCAGACCAGCACCGCGTCGACCACCTCGTCGGTGTCCTCGTCGACCAGATCTCCACAGCGGTCGGTCAGGGCGTCTCGGAGATCCTGGTCGACGTCGTCGTCGTACCCCATCTCCATGACGACCATCCCCGGTTCGATTCCGAACCGGTCCGCCAGGCTGCGTACCCCGTCGGCGGCCTGACCAGCGGTCGCGCTCACTGTCGCGTGCCTCCTCATCTCGTCCCTGCTCGCGGCGTCGGTGCGACGCCGTCAGGCAAAGTCCACACAGTTGTTGGTCTGCGCGCAAGTGGCGCACCGGGTGGAACGGAATTTACCGTGCCAGCAGCGTACGGGCACCGTCGGTAATGGCTTCCGCGGAGACCAGTACGTGACGTGCTGCCGGACCTAATGGTACAAACGAGTCAACTCCCGCCACTCGACGCGCGGCACCTACATATCCGGCGTCGACAAGCGCGGCGATCACCCCCTCGCCGACCCCGCCGGAGCGGCGCGTCTCGTCCACCACCAGCACCCGGCCGGTCGCCGAGGACTCCCGGATGATGTCGGCCACCGGCAGCGGGGCGAGCCAGCGCAGATCCACCACGCGGGTGCCCACCCCCTCCTCGGCGAGGACGGCCGCGGCCCGCAGCGACATCCGTACCCCGTTACCGAACGTGATGATGGTGAGGTCGTCCGCCGAGCCGACCCGGTAGACCCGGGCCCGCCCGATCGGCACATGCCCGGCCACCCACGCGCCCGGCTCCGGATAGCCGGCCAACCACTCTCCGTCACCATCCGCGTACAGGTCGCGGGTGTGGTAGAGCGCGATCGGTTCCAGGAACACGCAGACACTGCCGTCCACCGCCGCGCTCGCCAGACAGGTCCGCAGCATGGGCGCGGCATCGTCCGGCCGCGCCGGCACCGCGATCACCAGACCGGGCACATCCCGGAGTACGGCCACCGAGTTGTCGTTGTGGAAGTGCCCGCCGAACCCCTCCTGGTACGCCAGGCCCGCCACCCGCACCACCATCGGGTTGCGGAACGCCCCCTGGGAGAAGAACCGCATGGTGGCCGCCTCACCGCGCAGCTGGTCCTCGGCGTTGTGCAGGTACGCCAGGTACTGGATCTCCGGCACCGGCAGCATCCCGGCCAGCCCGGCACCCAGGCCCAGCCCGAGCACCGACGTCTCGTCGAGCAGGGTGTCGAAGACCCGGGCCGCCCCGAACCGGTCGCGCAACCCCTTCGTCACCCCGTACACGCCGCCCTTCGCGGCCACGTCCTCCCCGAAGATCGCCATCTGCGGGTGGTCGAGCATCCCGTCGGCGAGTGCGGCGTTGATGCTCTGCGCCAGCGTCATCGGCCCGGCCAGCTCCGGCGGCTTTCCGCCGAACGCCTCCGCCCGGGCGCCCGCCCCCGGCCCGCTGGCCCGCGCCGCGGCGTCGGCCACCGCCCGCGCCACCCGCACCGGACGGCGGGGTGCCAGCGCCGACACCACGTCGGCCGCGGACGTCAGCTTCGGCTCGCCCAGCACCTCCTCGGCCAGCCGGCGTATCTGCCAGCCGGTCTCGTCGTACCGGGCCAGCAGCTCCTCGCCGGTCGCCACGCCGGCGTCGACGAGCAGCCGCGCGGTGGCGGCCACCGGGTCCCGGTCCAGGTCCTCGGCCAGCTCGGCGGGGCTCCGGTACGCCGACTCCGCGTCCGCCCCGGCGTGCCCCATCAACCGCACGGCGCGCAGGTGCAGCACGGCCGGCCGCCGGTTGCGGCGTACCCAGGCCGCGGCCTCCGCCGCCACCGCGTACGTCCGCACCGGGTCGACCCCGTCCGCGCTGAAGTAGCGGATGCCCGGCTTCGCCCGCAGGGTCGCCTCGACCCAGCCCTCCGGGGAGCGGACGCTGATGCCCAGCCCGTTGTCCTCACAGACGAAGAGCACCGGGATCCGCAGCCCGGCGTGGTCGTACCACCCGGCGGTGTTGAAGGCGGCGGTGGCGCTGGCGTGGTTGACCGAAGCGTCGCCGAAGGAGCAGACCACTATCGCGTCCGGTGGCCAGGGGGCGTGCGCGGCACCAGCGCCGCTGCCGACCCGCACCCCGGCGCCGGTACGCCGTCCGGCGCTGTCCAACCGGCGCAGCCGCTCCACTGCCAGTCCCATCCCCACCGCGCGGGGCAGGTGCGAAGCGATTGTGGAGGTGGTCGGCACGATGGCCAGGTCGGCCCGGCCGAACACCTTGTGCCGGCCCCCGGCGATCGGCTCAAGGCTGGACGCGACCATCCCGCGCAGCACGTCCCGGGCCGCGTCGGCGTACGCGGCGAACCCGCTGGCGGCCATGCTCGCCGAGGTCGGTTCGGTGCCGGACGGCTCCGATTCGGACACCTCACGATCGGCGGCCGGCTCGGGGCCACGGGCCGATGCCCCGTCGGCGGTCGACTCGGTGCCGGCTGACGACTCGGAGCCGGCGGTGAGCGTCGAGTCGGCGGCCCGTACCGGGTCTGCGGCCAACGGCGACTCGGCTGCCAACGGCGAGTCGGCGGCGGCCTGGGCGGCACGGAGGCAGTAGAAGGCGCCCGAGCGGTAGTGCAGCAGCGCCGGATCGGTGGGGCGCAGCGCCGCGGCGACCGCGGCGTTGCCCTCGTGGCCGGCCGAGCCGATCGTGTAGAAACCCTCCCCGAAGCTGCGCAACCAACGGCCGGCCAGGTCGAGTTGTCGGCTGGTCACCTGCGCGTCGAACAGGTCCAGCACCTGCGCGCCGGTCAGTGGGGCGTCGTCGGTGACGGGGTCAGCGGGGTCACGCCGCCGCTCGGCGGCAGGCAGCGCCGCCAGCGTCTCCCGGAACCGGTCGTCGAGATCTTGCGGGGTGGTCACGTCGGACAGCATTACCGACGGAAGCCCTGCTCGCCCAGTGGGACACGGCCGGCGGGGGTGCGCTCACTCCGGCTCGAAGGACTCCGGACAACCGCCGTCGGACACCTTCCAGACCAGGTCACGAAGGGTGCTCAGCTCCTCGTCGCTCAGCCCGGACAGGAGTCGGGAGTCGGACATCATCTCGATCACCCGGGCTCGCACGACCCGGCCCTCCCCGGTCACCAGCAGCGTCTTCTGCCGCCGGTCCGTCGGGTCGGTGCGGCGCTCGACAAGCCCGGCCTGCTCCAGTTTGTCGACCAGCACCGTCACGTTCGACCGGTCACAACCCAGCTGACCGGCGAGGTCACGGGCCGGCAGCGGGTGGTTTGGGTCCAACTCGTACAGCGCCCGGGCAGCCGCCGGGGTGAGCCCCAACTCGGCGAACGCGGAACCCTGCCGGTGTCGCAGCGCGTCGGTGACGTGCGCCATCCGCCGCACCACGTCGGCGGCGAGACCGGCCCGATCCACCGGCCCGCCCACCGCGGAACCCACCCGCCGCGTCACGACCACATCCTACGCAGCACACCCATCCAGCCCGCTCAACGTCCAGCCCAACCACGCCCCGCTGGCGCCGATCGTGCGGTTTCGGTTGCCGGCATGAGTGGGGGTGCCCGCTATGCGGGGACAGCTAGTGCGAGATCGCCGAGAAGTGGCGGGGGCGGACGGGCGGTCAGCCGGGGAGGAAGGAGAAGCGGACCTGGCGGGTTGGGTTGTCGCCGTTGGTGTCGACGAGGCAGATCGACTGCCAGGTGCCCAGCGCCAGCCGGCCGCCGAGCACCGGCAGCGTGGCGTACGGCGGGATGAACGCCGGCAGCACGTGGTCGCGCCCGTGGCCGGGCGATCCGTGTCGGTGCCGCCAGCGGTCCTCGGCGGGGAGCAGGTCGGCCAGCGCGCTGAGCAGGTCGTCGTCAGAGCCCGACCCGGTCTCGATGATCGCCAGACCGGCGGTGGCGTGCGGCACGAAGACGTGCAGCAGGCCGTCGCCCTCGCCCGAGACGAACTGCTGGGCCTCCGCGGTGATGTCCCGGACGGTCGGCCGGGACCCGGTCTGGACGGTGATCACGTCGCTGCGCATACGTCGCATTCTGCCGCAGGGTGAGGTCAGGAGCCGCCACCGCCGCCGGAGTCGCCGCCGCCGGACCAGCCGCCGCCGGAGTCACCGCACGCTCAGCCGGGCCGCGCGGATCGTGTCCAGCAGCAGGGCCGCGCCGAGCGCTGCCACCAGGGCGCCGATGGCCACCAGCCCCACCATCGGCAGGCTGCCGGCGGCGAGGGCGACCGCACCGATGACCAAGCCGACCGCACCGACAACGATCATGCTCGCAGCGACAGCGACATGGCGTCCGTTCATGGTGGTGACGGTAGGAGTGACGGTCAAACCGCTCAGGTTCCATCCGGTCGTCGCGCTAAGTTACCGACGAGTACCTGTGTTCAGCATCGCGTCGGGGGGACCTAGACGTGACGAGGGGTGCCACCAGGGGGCAGGATGGCGCTAGAGACCTATCCCACACACAACCGAGGGAACGCCTGTGGCTACGGAACGCAAGCGCCCGGTGATCAGCGACGGCCTACCGAGCCAGCTTCCGGACATCGACCCTGACGAGACAAGCGAATGGGTCGAGTCGCTTGACGGTGTCATCGACGAACGCGGCGCCAAACGCGCCCGCTACGTCATGCTGCGCCTGCTGGAGCGGGCCCGTGAGCGCCAGGTCGGGGTTCCGCCCCTGACCACCACCGATTACATCAACACCATCCCGTCCGAGCGCGAGCCCTGGTTCCCGGGTGACGAGCACGTCGAGCGGCGGATCCGGGCGTACGTCCGGTGGAACGCCGCCATGCTGGTGCACCGGGCGCAGCGCCCGGAGATCGGCGTCGGCGGGCACATCTCCACCTTCGCCAGCTCGGCGTCGCTCTACGAGGTGGGCTTCAACCACTTCTTCCGGGGCAAGAACCACCCGGGCGGTGGCGACCACATCTTCTACCAGGGCCACGCATCCCCCGGCATGTACGCGCGGGCGTTCCTGGAGGGGCGGCTCAGCGAGCACCAGCTCGACGGGTTCCGCCAGGAGCTGTCGCACCCCGGTGGTGGGCTGCCCTCGTACCCGCACCCTCGGCTGATGCCGGACTTCTGGGAGTTCCCCACCGTCTCGATGGGCCTCGGCGGTCTGAACGCGATCTACCAGGCCCGGTTCAACCGGTACCTGCAGCACCGCGGCATCAAGGACACCTCCCAGCAGCACGTCTGGGCGTTTCTCGGCGACGGTGAGATGGACGAGCCGGAGACGCTCGGCGCCATCGGCGTGGCCGCCCGCGAGGAGCTGGACAACCTCACCTTCGTGATCAACTGCAACCTGCAGCGGCTGGACGGCCCGGTCCGGGGCAACGGCAAGGTCATGCAGGAGCTGGAGGCGTTCTTCCGGGGCGCCGGCTGGAACGTGATCAAGGTTGTCTGGGGTCGTGAGTGGGACCCGCTGCTCGCCGCGGACACCGATGGCGCGTTGGTCAACCTGATGAACACCACTACCGACGGCGACTACCAGACCTACAAGGCGGAGTCGGGCGCGTACGTGCGGGAGCACTTCTTCGGCCGGGACGCCCGGACCCGCAAGATGGTCGAGCCGCTGAGCGACGACGAGATCTGGAACCTCAAGCGGGGTGGGCACGACTACCGCAAGCTCTACGCGGCCTACAAGGCGGCCACCGAGCACACCGGTCAGCCGACGGTCATCCTGGCGAAGACGATCAAGGGCTGGACGCTCGGCTCGCACTTCGAGGGCCGCAACGCGACCCACCAGATGAAGAAGCTGACGCTGGAGGACTTGAAGACCTTCCGCGACCGGCTCTACCTGGACATCCCGGACAAGGCGCTGGAGGACAACCCCTACCTGCCGCCGTACTACCACCCGGGTGAGAAGTCCGAGGAGCTGGCGTACCTGAAGGAGCGCCGCGAGCAGCTCGGCGGCTACCTGCCGTCGCGGCGGACCAGCACCAAGCGGCTGACCATCCCCGGTCCGGAGCGGTTCGCCGACGTCAAGCGCGGCTCGGGCAAGCAGAAGGTGGCCACCACGATGGCCTTCGTCCGCCTGCTCAAGGACGTCATGAAGGACAAGGAGTTCGGCAAGCGCTGGGTGCCGATCATCCCGGACGAGGCCCGCACCTTCGGCCTCGACTCGATCTTCCCGACCGCGAAGATCTACTCGCCGCACGGCCAGCGCTACACCTCGGTCGACCGGGAGCTGTTCCTGTCGTACAAGGAGTCGACGACCGGGCAGATTCTGCACGAGGGCATCAACGAGGCCGGTTCGGTCGCCTCGTTCACCGCCGCGGGCTCGGCGTACGCCACCCACGACGAGCCGATGATCCCGATGTACATCTTCTACTCGATGTTCGGGTTCCAGCGGACCGCCGACGGGCTGTGGGCGGCGGCTGACCAGATGGCACGGGGCTTCCTGCTCGGCGCCACCGCCGGTCGGACGACGCTCAACGGTGAGGGCCTGCAGCACGAGGACGGCCACTCGATGCTGATCGCCGCCACCAACCCGGCAGTGGTCGCGTACGACCCGGCGTTCTCCTTCGAGATCGCGCACATCATGGAAGCCGGCCTGCACCGGATGTACGGGGACGCGCAGGAGAACGTCTTCTACTACCTGACGGTCTACAACGAGCCGATCCTGCAGCCGGCCGAGCCGGCCGGGGTGGACGTGGAGGGCCTGCTCAAGGGCATCTACCGCTACTCCCCGGCACCGCAGGTCGACGGCCCGAAGGCCAACGTGCTCGCCTCCGGCACCGGCATGCAGTGGGCGCTCAAGGCCCAGCAGCTGCTCGCCCAGGATTGGGGCGTGGCCGCCGACGTGTGGTCGGTGACCTCCTGGACCGAGCTGCGTCGCGACGCGGTGGAGACCGAGGAGTACAACCTGCTCAACCCGGGCGCCGAGGCCAAGGTGCCGTACATCGCGCAGAAGCTGGCCGACGCGGACGGGCCGAAGGTCGCGGTCAGCGACTGGATGCGTGCCGTACCGGACCTGATCGCCCGCTGGGTACCCGGCGACTACACGTCGCTGGGCACCGACGGCTTCGGGATGTCGGACACCCGGCACGCGCTGCGCCGGCACTTCCACGTCGACGCGGAGTCGATCGTGGTGGCCACGCTGCGGCAGCTCGCCCGCAGCGGCGCGGTGGCGACCACGGTGCCGGCCGAGGCCGCCAAGAAGTACGCGATCGACGACGTCAACGCCGCCCCGGTCGGCGAGACCGGCGGCGACAGCTGACACCGCACCACTGAGCAGGGCCCGGCGCATCCGCGCCGGGCCCTTTTCGGTGTACGGAGCGGCGGTGGTCCGGGGGCCCTGGCGGGGATCCGGACCACCGCCGTCGCGGGTGACGCCGGGAGGATGGGCGCTCGTCAGCCGACGGCGGCCAGGTCGGTGAGCCGGGCCAGCGAGTCCTCCAGGTCGGCGCCGACCCGACGCAGTCCGAGGCGTAGCAGGGCCGCCTTGACCGGTCCGGCTGGCCAGCGGACCACGATGAGGCGCACGATGGTCCCGCCCTCCTCCTCGTCTCCGGTGAGCTGGACGTAGATTTCGGTGCGCGCCTCCGCACGAGCACCGGCACCCTTGGCCCGCTCCCGCCAGCCGATCAGCGTCGGCTCCTGGTAGGCGATCACCTCGGCCTCATGCGCCGAGCCGCGTCCCGCCTGGACCAGCTGTCGTCGCCCGAAGCCCTCTCCCGAGAGCACTTCGGCCGCGCGGACCCCGGCCAGCCATGCCGGCAACTGCTCGGCCCGCTGTACGACATCCCAGACCACTTCAATTGGCGCCGCCACGTGCGCACTGCGTTCCACGAGGATCATTTCCGTCTTTCCTCCGGTGAGGACATCCCACGATATCGGCACTCTATGCGCTAAATCGGACTTACCTGGACGGGTTCGGAAAAAGACACGCCGATCAACCATTGCGCATTGCGCCAGGCCGGCCTATGGCGCATTCATCGAGAGCGCCCTAAAGTCCCGAGCACGTTTCACGTTGACCGGGAGGGCGCATGTCGACCGCACCGATGCCCCAGTTCCCCACCGGCTTCCGCTGGGGCGTCTCCACATCGGCCCACCAGATCGAGGGCGCCGCGTCGGCCGACGGCCGAGGTCCGTCCATCTGGGACACGTTCGCGCGCTCCCCCGGGCGGATCAGCGACGGCAGCAGCGGCGAGGTGGCCTGCGACCACTACCACCGGCACGCCGAGGACGTGGCGCTGCTGGCCGGCCTGGGCGTCTCGGCGTACCGGTTCTCCATCGCCTGGCCCCGGGTCCAACCCACCGGCGCCGGCCCGACCAACCCGGCCGGCCTGAACTTCTACGACCGACTGGTGGACGAGTTGCTGACCGTCGGCGTCGACCCGGTGGCCACCCTCTACCACTGGGACCTGCCGCAACCCCTCGAAGACGCCGGCGGCTGGCTGCACCGCGACACCGCCGCCCGGTTCGCCGAGTACGCCGAGAAGACCGCCGCCCGGCTCGGCGACCGGGTCCGGCTCTGGATCACCCTGAACGAGCCGTTCATCCACATGAGCCTCGGCTACGGCCTGGGCGAGCACGCCCCCGGCCGGATGCTGCTGTTCGACGCCTTCCCGGTCGCCCACCACCAACTGCTCGGGCACGGGCTCGCTGTCGCCGCGCTGCGGGCCCACACCGCCAGCCCGGTGGCGATCGCCAACAACTACTCGCCGGTGCGGGTGCTCGGCGACAGCGACGCCGACCGGGCCGCCGGGGCGGCGTACGAGGCGCTGCACAACCGGCTCTTCACCGATCCACTGCTCGGCCGGGGCTACCCGGACCTGCCCGGCTTCGACGCGAGCGTCATCCACCCCGGCGACCTCGACACGATCGCCGCGCCTGTCGACGTGCTCGGGGTCAACTACTACAACCCCACCGGTGTACGGGCCGCCGAGGAGGGCTCGCCCCTGCCGTTCGACCTGGTCCCGCTGGACGGCTACCCGCGTACCGCCTTCGACTGGCCGGTGGCCCCCGACGGGTTGCGCGAACTGCTCGGCTGGCTGCGCGACACGTACGGCGAGGCACTGCCGCCCATCGAGATCACCGAGAGCGGCTGCGCGTACGACGACACACCCGACGCCGACGTGCAGGTGACCGACCCGGAGCGGATTGCGTACCTCGACGGGCACCTGCGCGCCGTCCGGGCCGCCATCGACGACGGGGTGGACGTGCGCGGGTACTTCGTCTGGTCGCTGCTGGACAACTGGGAGTGGGCCGAGGGGTTCACCAAGCGCTTCGGTCTGGTGCACGTCGACTACGCCACCCAGACCCGTACGCCGAAGTCGTCGTACACCTGGTTGCGGGACGTGATCGCGGCCAGCCGGCCGGGGTCGGCGCGGTGACCACCCTCGACCCGTCGCCGGCGTCGCTGCCGGCGGCGCTCGCCGAGCCGACGGTGCCGGTGCGGCGCGGCTGGATCGGTTTGATCTTCGCGGCCAACCTCGGCGTGTGGATGGCGTTCTTCACGCCCATCCAGGTGCTGCTGCCGCAGCAGATCGAGCAGATCGCGCCCGGCGACAAGGAGAACATGCTGGCCGTGGTCACCGGCCTCGGTGCGCTGGCCGCGGTGCTGGCCAACCCCCTGGCGGGCGCGCTCTCCGACCGGACCTGCCTGCGGATCGCCGGCCGCGAACTCGGTCGTCGCCACGTCTGGACGGCGGGCGGGGCCGTGCTGGGCGCGGCGGCCCTGGTGCTGCTGGCCCAGCAGCGGACCATCCTCGGGGTCGCCCTCGGCTGGGTCGCCGCGCAGGTCTGCTTCAACGCGATGCTGGCCAGCCTCGCCGCGGCCATCCCGGACCGGGTGCCGGTGCGCCAGCGCGGCGGGGTCTCCGGTTGGGTGGGCATCCCGCAGGCGCTCGGGCTGGTGCTCGGCGCGGTGCTGGTCACCGCAGTGGTCACCGGCAACGCCGCCGGCTATCTGGCCATCGCCGTGGCCATTCTGCTGCTGTCGCTGCCGTTCGCGCTGCTCACCCCCGACGAACCGCTGCCGCGTACCCATCGGCCGGTGATCCGGACGCGGGCGCTGCTGGCCTCGATGTGGATCAGCCCTCGGCGGCACCCGGATTTCGCCTGGGCCTGGATCACCCGGTTCCTGGTCCAGTTGGGCAACGCGCTGGGCACCCTCTACCTGCTGTACTTCCTCAGCGACGGGGTGCGCCACCCCGATCCCGAGGGCGGCCTGCTGGTGCTGATCCTGCTCTACACGCTCGGGATGATGCTGACCGCTGTGGTCGCCGGCCGGATGTCCGACCGTTCCGGCCGGCGCAAGATCTACGTGATCGTTTCCGGGCTGATCATGGCGGTGGCGGCGTTGCTGCTCGCGGTCGCGCCGGTCTGGCCGATGGCCATCGTCGCGGCAATGCTGCTCGGCGCCGGCTACGGCGTCTACCTCTCGGTGGACGCCGCGTTGATCACGCAGGTGCTGCCCCGGGCCACCGACCGGGCCAAGGACCTGGGCGTCATCAACATCGCCAACTCGGCGCCGCAGGTGCTCGGCCCGGCGCTCTCCGCCCCGCTCGTGGTCTACCTGGGCGGCTATCCCACGCTCTACGCGGTCACCGCCGTGGTCACCCTGCTCGGCAGCGCCCTGGTCGTCAAGATCCGCTCAGTCGCTTGAGCCAGGGGGCCGTGGCGGAAAGCAGTCGCGTACCGCCGTAGGCTGGGGGACGTGACAGTACGTGTGCGCTTCGCCCCTTCCCCGACCGGTATGTTCCACGTCGGCGGCGCCCGCTCGGCGCTGCAGAACTGGATCTACGCCAAGCAGCAGGGCGGCGTGTTCGTGCTGCGCATCGAGGACACCGACGCGGCGCGCAACAAGCCCGAATGGACCGAGGGCATCCTCTCCGCGCTGGACTGGATCGGGATCTCCCGGGGCAGCTATGAGGGCCCGTACTTCCAGTCGGCGAACGCGGGCGAGCACCGCGCCGCCGCCGCCCGCCTCTACGACTCCGGCCGCGCCTACTACTGCGACTGCACCCGTGAGGACGTGCAGGCCCGCACCGGCTCGCAGTACCAGGGCTACGACGGCTACCACCGCGACCGTGGCCTCGGCCCGGGCCCGGGGCACGCGCTGCGCTTCCGTACGCCGGACGAGGGCACGACGGTGGTGGTCGACCTGATCCGCGGTGAGCCCACGTTCGAGAACAAGCTCATCGAGGACTTCGTCATCGCCCGGGGCGACGGCTCGCCGGTCTTCCTGCTGGCCAACGTCGTCGACGACATGACCATGGGGATCACCCACGTGATCCGGGCCGAGGAACACCTGCCCAACACCCCCAAGCAGCAGCTGCTCTGGGAAGCTCTCGGGGTCAAGCCGCCGGTCTGGGCGCACGTGCCGGTGGTGGTCAACGAGAAGCGGCAGAAGCTCTCCAAGCGCCGGGACAAGGTCGCCCTGGAGGCGTACCGCGACGAGGGTTACCTCGCCGGCGCGATGCGCAACTACCTCATGCTGCTCGGCTGGGCCCCCTCCGGCGACCGGGAGATCGTCCCCTGGTCGGTGATCGAGGACGAGTTCCGGCTGGACGAGGTCAACCTCTCCTCCGCGTTCTTCGACGAGAAGAAGCTGCGCGCGTTCAACGGTGAGTACATTCGCGCGCTGCCGGTGGCCGACTTCATCGACGCCTGCCAGCCCTGGCTGACCGGCACCGGGACCATCGCGCCGCCGCCGTGGCAGCCGGAGGAGTTCGACGCCGACGCGTTCGCCGCCGTGGCGCCGCTGGCCCAGACGCGCATCGCGGTGCTCAGCGAGATCGTGCCGAACGTCGACTTCCTCTTCCTGGCCTCGCCACTGATCGACGAGGCCGCCTGGACCAAGACGATGAAGGACGGCTCCGCCGAGCTGCTGGACGACGCCGTCGCGGCGTTCGAGGCGCTGGATTCCTGGGACGCCGAGTCGCTGAAGTCGACGCTGGAGGCGGTCGGCGCCGAGCGGGGCCTCAAGCTCGGCAAGACGCAGGCGCCGGTGCGGGTGGCGGTCACCGGCCGCACCGTGGGTCTGCCGCTGTTCGAGTCGCTGGAGGTGCTCGGTCGCGAGCGCACCCTGACCCGGATCCGCGCCGCCCGCCTGCGCCTGGTCTGACTGTCGCCCGTCGACGCGTCACGAGCGCGTCGCCGGCGTAACTCCGCATCACCCGCCTTTGCTCTGCACCCCAATAGGCACCGGTCGCAGACCGTAGCCGTCGCATCCGCGGGTGCAGAGCAAAGGATGACTCGCGCACCTGACCCACCGGGAGCGGTGGGCATCAGAGGGTCATCGAACCCGTCGCCGGCGGCGGAACACGAGGCCGGCCGCGAGGGCGGCGAGCAGGACCAGGCCGCCGACCGGCCAGAGCCACCAGCGATTGCCGGAGTCGGACCGCTCCGACGCCGCCGGCACCGTTGCGGCCGTCGAGCTGCCGGGCGTCGCCGACGCGGGCCCGGCGGAGGGTGCGCCGACGGCCGACGGCGACCCGGCCGGGCTGGTGCTGGCGGCGGCCGGCGGCGAAGCGGACGGGTCGGCGGCGGTGCCGGTGGTGAGGGTGAACCGCACCTCGCCCTTCACCGGATGCCCGTCGGACGACGCGAGCTGGTAGCCGACGATGTAGAGCCCCGCGGCGGCCGGCGTGAACGGCACCCGTACCCGACTGCCGTCGAACGCGGGACTCCCGCCGGCGACCACATTGTCCGGTCCAGTTATTGTGATCTTCGTCGTAGCCGGTGACGGCTTGGCGAGGAACCGCAGCTCGATCCGGGCGGGCGCCGTCGCGACGCGGGCGCCGTTGCGCGGGTTGCTGCCGGTCAGCTCGTTGTGGGCGGCGGCCGGTGTCGCCGGCGCCAAAAACGACACACCGAACGCCACGCCGAGCACCACTGGCATGACCCGCACCGTACGTGTAACCCTGCCCCCCATGAACCCCTCCGTAAGGGTACGATCCGCCCGCTGATCAAACGGCTCCTCATTAGTCGAGCAGAGATCGCAGATAGTTCCAATTACTGTTCCGAATGCTGCAACTCATCGACGTTCTGCGGAGTCTGTAGGAGTGGACGCGACCATCTGGTCCATGCCGCACCGGCAGATCGGTCCGGACGTCACGACGAAGCCATCCATCGAACGGGGCGAGGAGACGGGATGGTCCGACACATGAGGCGGTTGGCCGCCGTGTTGGCGGGCACGCTGGCGGCGGCACTGCTGTCGCTGGGCACCGCCGGCTCGGCCTCGGCGGCGCCGAAGCCGGCACCCGCCGGAGTGGACATCACCGGCACGGGGCTGTCCGCGCCGCTGCGAATGCACGCGGACAAGGAACCCGCCCTCGTGGGCGCGGTCATCGACCAGGTCAACTTCCTCGCTCGCACCGGCATGCCGACCGGTCCGAAAGCGGCCAACCTCGGTCCGAAGTACACGGTCGTGGTGCTCGCCGGCGACACGCCGAAACAGACCTACGACCTCTATCCCAAGGCGATCGGCGGCCCCCGCGTCTACCGGCCGGCGAAGCAGCCGGACGGCCGCAAGACCACCGCCGGCTGGTTCCTGGGTCGGCTCAGCATGTCCGAGACCCTGCGTACCGCGGGTGTGCCGCTGGAGCGGCAGTTCGACACGGTCAGCGGCGGTGCGGGCGGCGGCGAACGGGTGCTCCCGGAGGACACGCTCGACCCGGCGAAGGACCTTGACGAGGCGCTCGGCGACCTGCAACGCCTGCTGCTGCTCAACGTCGGCGTGATGCTGACCATCACTGTCGGCCTCGCCGGGATCGCCCTGCTGATCCGCCGCCGTACGCGCTGACCCGACGCACGCACTGACCCGACGCACGCACTGATCAGCGGGTGCGTCGGCGGTGATCAGCACCAGCGACGCGGTGGGCGCTCCCGTCGGGTGGCCCGTGGACGCGGCCGGACCGCGCCGTGCCGATGCGCCCCAGCCCAGCCGGGAAGTTCACTGAGGCAACCAGTGGGCACGTCCGAGTCGGGCTCGGCGAGACCGGCGGGCTCGGCGGAGCGCTGACGCGGGATGTCCTCATCGGCCCGGCCGGAGAGCGGATCCACCGGGTGCGATGGTGCGCCGCCGGCCGCCCGGCGGTGCTTGCCAGCCGCCTGCGGGTCGTGGTGCCCCGGTCGGCAAGGCTCGCCCTGGGCGCAGCCGTGCTCGGCCTCCCCGTGCGCCATCCCCGGTCTCCTCACGCTCGTCCCACCCTCGGGTGCTCTCCCCGAGGTGCCCTGTCACCGTACTGGCCGGGACCGACGGGCCGCGCGCAGCGTACCCGGGGTCCGGACCGGCCGGTCCTCGAAGGCGCCGCTGAGCGCGGGACCCGGTTACGCAGTTCACAGGTCCTTTCCGTGCCGTTCACCGTGGTGCTCGGTGGCGGGGCGGTCCGGCGCTCAGCGGGTGCGGTGAGCTTCCAGGTCGGCCCGGGTGAACAGCGCCCGCAGTGTCACGCCATGACGGGCGAGCGCCTGCGCCCCGCCCTCGGCCCGGTCGATCACGCAGAGAGCGTGCTCCACCCGGGCACCCAGATCGCGTAGTTGCTCGGTGGAGATGACCACCTGACCACCGGAGGTGACCACGTCCTCGACCACCAGCACCCGTCGACCGATCAGCTCCGCCCCCTCGGCCAGCCGGGCCGTCCCGTACGCCTTGGCGCTCTTGCGGACGAAGGCGCAGGGCAGCCCGGTGTGCCGACCGAGCGCGGTGACCACTGGAATACCGCCCATCTCCAACCCGGCCAGCACCTCGGTGTCGGTCGGGACCAGGAGCGCCAGTTGGGCGGCCACCCGGTCCAGCAGACGGGGATCGGCCTCGAAGCGGTACTTGTCGAAGTACTCGTCGGCGGTCCGTCCGGAGCGGAGCACGAACGTGCCGGTCAGTCGGCAGGTGGTGTCGATCTCGCGAGCCAGCGCGGCCAGGGCCTCCACATCGGTCATGGTGATCATTATCGGGCTGGTGTGGAATGGTCCGGGTACCCCTTTCGGCGCATGGCGGTGCGGTCGAGCTCCTCCCCCGGTCGGAGTTCGGCGGGCGCGGGCTGTGGTGGGATCGGGGCATGCGTCCGCCACCGTGGCTCGACTCCGGCACCCTCGGCCGTGACCTCGTGCTGGCCGGCGCGTCGTTGGCCGGCGGCCTGGTGCTCTACGCGCTGGGTTGGCAACCGCAGGTCCGTACGGGCGCGGACGTGCCGTCGGCGCTGTTCCTGCCGCCGTTGCTCGCTGTCTGCGTCGCCGTCGGCCTGCGGCGGGTCGCACCGCGGGCCAGCCTGGCCGTGGGGACCGGCGCGCTGGTGGTCGACACGGTGCTGGGCAGTTCGCTGGGCACGGTCCTGATCTACACGCAGGTGCTCTACGACGCCTGCGTGTACGGCCCGCCCCGGCTGTGGCGGTGGTTGCTGCGGATCATCGTGGCGCTGAGCCTGATCGGGGTGGTCGTCGGCCTGCTCGGGTACGGCCGGCGCGGGGCGGCGCTCGGGGTGCTGGTGGTGCTCGTCGGGCTGCTGCCGGTGCTCACCGGCATCAGTGTGCGGCAGTACCGCGACCAGGCCGCCGCCGAGCGGGCCCGGGCCGAGCAGACCGCCCGGCTGGTCGAGTTGGACCGTCGGCAGGCGGTCAGCGCCGAGCGGGCCCGGATGGCCCGGGAGCTGCACGACGTGGTCGCGAACCACCTGAGCGCGGTGGCCATTCACGCCACCGCGGTGCTGTCCGTGGCCGGGTTGGATCGCGGTCAGGTGGAGTCGGCGTTGCGGGTGATCCGGGAGAGCAGCGTGCAGGGGCTGGCGGAGATGCGGCAGATGATCGAGGTGTTGCGGGAGCCCGGAACCAGCGGTGGATCGGGTACGCCGGAGGTGGTCACCGCGCGGCTGGCCGAGGCGGACGGGCTGGTCGAGCGGGTCCGGGCGGCCGGCCTCGCGGTGCGGGTCCGCACCGATGGCACGCCGGGCGCGCTGCCGGTGGGGGTGGACCTCGCCGCGTACCGGATCGTGCAGGAGTCGCTGACGAACGCGCTCAAGCACGGTACGGGTGAGGCGGAGCTGACGATCGCGTACCGGCCGGCCGAGGTGGTGCTGACTCTGGAGAACCCGGTCCGTCGGGGCGGAACCGGGCTGCCGGGCGCCGGGGCCGGGCTGATCGGCATGCGGGAGCGGGCCACCCTGCTGTCCGGCCGGTTCACCGCCGGGCCGCACGACGGCCGCTGGCAGGTGCGGGCGGCCCTGCCCACCGGGGAGGGCGGGTGACCGGGCCGGCGGACACCGCGACGGTACGGGTGGTGCTCGCCGACGACCAGTCGGCGGTACGGGCCGGGCTGGCCCTGATTCTGAACAGCTCACCGGGCGTCGAGGTGGTCGGCGAGGCGGCCGACGGCGACGCCGCGGTGCGCCTGTGCCGGGAGTTGCGTCCCGACGTGGCGGTGCTGGATGTGCGGATGCCGCACCGGGACGGGATCTCCGCGACCCGGGCGATCGTCAGCGACGGGCTCGCCGACGTGCTGGTGCTCACCACCTTCGACCTCGACGAGTACGTCTTCGGAGCGTTGCGGGCCGGCGCGGCCGGGTTTCTGCTCAAGGACACCGACGCCGACGGCCTGATCAGCGCGGTGCGGACGGTGGCGCGGGGCGACGGGTTCATCGCGCCCACGGTGACCCGCCGGCTGATCACCGCGTTCGCGGCCACCGCGCCGGGCGCGTCCGCGGACGTACGGGCCGCGCTGAGCACCCTCACCCCGCGCGAGCGCGATGTGCTGGCCTGCCTCGGGTTGGGCCTGTCCAACCAGCAGATCGCCGATCGGCTGGTGCTGGCGGAGAGCACCACAAAGACCCACGTGAGCCGGATCCTCGCCAAGCTGGACCTGCGCAGCCGGGTGCAGGCGGCGATCCTGGCCCAGGAGGTCGGCCTGCCCGCTCCTCCGCCCCCGTGAGCCGGGCTCACCGTGCCGACCGGTGCCGGCGTGGTTGGCCTGCTCACGACGTGTCAGGCTAGGGCGGTGAGCACGCCGGGCGGTGGGGAGCTGTCGGCCACGCTGCGTCGGATCGAACGATCGGCGGGGGCGTTGGCCACCTCCAGCGTGGCCCGGATGGACGAGACGCTGCCCTGGTTCCGGGCGCTGCCGGCCGACCAGCGTTCCTGGGTGATGCTCGTCGCCCAGGCGGGCGCGAGGTCGCTGGTGCAGTGGCTGCGCGAGGGCGGCGGTACGGCGGACAGCACCCAGGAGGTCTCGGACGAGGTCTTCGCCGCCGCCCCGCAGGCGCTGGCCCGGTCGATCACCCTCCAGCAGACCGTGGCGTTGATCAAGGTGACGATCGACGTGGTCGAGGAGCAGGTGACGCACCTGGCCGCCGAGGGCGAGGAGCAGCAGCTCCGCGAGGCGGTGCTGCGCTTCTCCCGGGAGATCGCGTTCTCCGCCGCCCGGGTGTACGCGCGGGCCGCCGAGTCGCGCGGCGCCTGGGACGCCCGGTTGCAGGCGCTGCTTGTCGACGCGCTGCTGCGCGGTGACTCGCCGGACGTCCTGGCCAGTCGGGCTGCGGCGCTCGGCTGGGCGGACGCACCGCCGGTGGCGGTGGCGGTCGGTCGGTCGCCCGGCGGCGAGGTCTCCGCGGTGCTGCACGTGGTCTACCGGCAGGCCCGGCGGATCGGCGTGGAGGTGATTGGTGGCGTCCACGGCGACCGGCTGGTGATCGTGCTGGGCGGCGCACCAGACCCGCTGACCGCCACGGCGAAGCTGCTGAGCGCGTTCGGGGACGGCCCGGTGGTGGTTGGTCCCGCCGTACCGAGCCTGGACGAGGCGACCGAGTCGGCGCGGGCCGCGCTCTCCGGCTTTCGGGCCGCGCCGGCCTGGCCCGGCGCGCCGCGGCCGGTGCCGGCTGCGGACCTGCTGCCGGAGCGGGCCCTCGCCGGCGACGCGGAGGCCCGTCGGCGGCTTCGTCACGATGTGTACGCGACACTTGTGCGCGCCGGCGGGGAACTGCTGGCGACCCTGGACGCCTTCCTGGCCGCCGGCGGCACGTTGGAGAGCGCGGCCCGGGCGTTGTTCGTGCACCCGAACACGGTGCGTTACCGGTTGCGCCGGATCGCCGAGGTGACCGGCTTCTCGCCGCTGTCGCCGCGTGACGCGTTCGCCCTTCAGGTCGCGTTGACGGTGGGCCGGTTGGATCCGGTCGCCCCGCTCGCCTCGGCGGTCTCAACTCAGACAATCACCCCAGCCACCCGGAAACCCGCCCAAACCGAGGATGATTCCCGCCGATCTTTGTAGGAAACCTCCAAAGGTCCTAGTGTGGTTTGGTCGAAGGCGGCACCGCGTTACCCGCCATTATCCGGGAGAGTCATAGGCGTGCTCGCCGTACTTAGTCCCGGCCAGGGTTCTCAGAAACCCGGCTTCCTGACCCCCTGGCTCGACCTGCCCGGCACTGAGGCGCGACTGCGCGAGTGGTCGGCGTTGGCCGGGGTCGACCTGCTGCACCTGGGCACCGCCGCCGACGCCGACGAGATCAAGGACACCGCCCGCACCCAGCCGTTGCTGGTCGCCGCGGCGTTGCTCGCGGCCGAGCACCTGCCGCTGGACGGCGTCGCGCTCACCGCCGGGCACAGCGTCGGCGAGTTGGGTGCCGCCGCCCTGGCCGGTGTGCTGTCGGCCGACGCCGCGATCACCCTGGCCGGCGTCCGCGGCCGGGAGATGGCCGCCGCGTGCGCGCTGGAGCCGACCGGAATGGCCGCGGTGCTCGGCGGTGACCCCGACGAGGTGATCGCCGCGATCGAGGCGAACGGGCTCTACCCGGCCAACCGCAACGGCGCCGGGCAGATCGTCGCCGCTGGCGCCCTGGACGGGCTCGACAAGCTCGCCGCCGCGCCGCCCGCCCGGACCCGGGTCATCCGGCTCCAGGTGGCCGGCGCGTTCCACACGCCGTACATGGCCCCGGCCGAGACCGCGCTCGCCGCTGAGGCCGCCGGGATCACCCCCGCCGACCCGGCCCGGACCCTGCTGTCGAACCTCGACGGCACCGCGGTCGACGACGGCGCGGCCATGGTGCAGCGCCTCGTCCGTCAGGTCACCGCGCCGGTGCGCTGGGACCTGTGCATGCGTACGCTGGCCGACCTCGGGGTCACCGGCGTGATCGAGCTGCCCCCGGCCGGCACCCTCGCCGGCCTGGTCAAGCGGGAACTCAAGGGCGACGGCGCCCCGGAGATCGTCACCCTCAACACCCCGGACGACCTGCCGGCCGCACGGGACCTGATCGCCCGTATCGGAGGTCGTTCATGACTGGCAGTCGCATCGTCTCGATGGGGCACTACCAGCCTTCCCGGGTGGTGACCAACGACGACATCGCCCAACTCGTCGACACCAACGACGAGTGGATTCGCGACCGGGTCGGCATCGTCAGCCGGCGGATCGCCGACAGCGAGACGGTCGCCGACATGGCCGCCGCGGCCGCTGGCAAGGCACTGGCCAACTCGGGTCTGACCGCCGCCGACATCGACCTGGTCGTGGTCGCCACCTGCTCCTCCATCGACCGCAGCCCGAACGTGGCCTGCCGGGTCGCCGCCAAGCTGGGCATCACCGCTCCGGGCGCGTTCGACCTCAACACCGCCTGCTCGGGCTTCGCCTACGCGCTGGGCACCGTCGACCACGCCATCCGGGCCGGGGCGTCGCGCAACGCGATCGTCATCGGCGCCGAGAAGCTGTCCGACTTCACCGACTGGACCGACCGCTCCACCTGCATCATCTTCGCGGACGGGGCCGGCGCCGCTGTGGTCTCCGCCACCGCCGACGACGAACCGACCGGGATCGGCCCGGTCGTCTGGGGTTCGGTGCCGGACAAGAGCGACGCGGTGCGCATCGAGGGCTGGCGCCCGTACATCCAGCAGGAGGGCCAGGCGGTGTTCCGCTGGGCCACCACCGCGATCGCGCCACTGGCGCTGCAGGCCTGCGAGCGGGCCGGGGTCGACCCGTCGGAGCTGGCCGCATTCGTGCCGCACCAGGCCAACGCCCGGATCATCGACGGCATCGCCAAGCGGCTCAACATCCCCGACGCGATCATCGCGAAGGACATCGTCGAGTCCGGCAACACCTCCGCGGCGAGCGTGCCGCTGGCCCTGTCCAAGCTGGTCGAGCGCCGGGAGGTGCCCTCGGGTGCGCCGGTGCTGCTGTTCGGCTTCGGCGGTGGCCTGACCTACGCCGGTCAGGTCGTCCGCTGCCCCTGATGACCCCCTCGGGCGCGTACGCGTCCAGGAGCGGCGGTCGGCGACGCCGGCCGCCGGAGAACCCCGATGAAAGGAACCCACCGCAATGACCCGTGACGAGATCACCACCGGCCTCGCCGAGATCCTCGAAGAGGTTGCCGGGGTGAACCCGGACGACGTGGCCGAGGGGAAGTCCTTCACCGACGACCTCGATGTCGACTCGCTCTCCATGGTGGAGGTCGTGGTCGCGGCCGAGGAGAAGTTCGGCGTCAAGATCCCGGACAACGAGGTGCAGAACCTCAAGACCGTCGGCGACGCTGTCAGCTACATCGCGGCGCAGTCCTGATCATGACTCGTCCTGACGTCGTCGTCACCGGGCTCGGCGCGACGACCCCGCTTGGCGGGGACGTCGCGTCGACCTGGGACGCCATGCTCGCCGGCCGCTCCGGGGTGAGTGCCCTCACCCAGGAGTGGGCCGAGCAACTGCCGGTCCGGATCGCCGCCCAGCTGGCCGTGGAGCCGTCCGAGGTGCTGGACCGGGTCCGCCTACGCCGCCTGGACCGTTCCGAGGCGATCGCGATCATCGCGGCGCAGCAGGCCTGGGCGGACGCCGGCCTCGCCGGCTCCGACCTCGACGGGGAGCGGTTGGCCGTCAGCGTCGGCTCCGGTATCGGCGGTGCCACCACCCTGCTCGCACAGGACGACATCCTGGAGGCCTCCGGGCCACGGCGGGTGTCCCCGCACACCATCCCCATGCTGATGCCGAACGGTCCGGCCGCCTGGGTCGGGCTGGAGCTGGGAGCCAAGGCCGGCGTGCACTCGGTGGCCAGCGCCTGCGCCACCGGCGCGGAGGCGATCGCCCTCGGTCTGGACATCATCCGCTCCGGCCGGGCCGACGTGGTGGTGGCCGGCGGCACCGAAGCGGTCATCCACCCGCTGCCGATCGCCGGCTTCAGCTCGATGCGGGCCATGTCGACCCGCAACGACGACCCGGAGCGGGCCTCCCGCCCGTGGGACCGGGGCCGGGACGGCTTCGTCCTCGGCGAAGGCGCCGGCATCGTGGTGCTGGAGCGGGCCGAGCACGCCGCGGCCCGGGGCGCCCGGGTCTACGCGCGCCTCGCCGGCGCCGGCATCACCTCCGACGCGTACGACATCGTGCAGCCGCACGCCGAGGGCGAGGGCGCCATCCGGGCCATCGCCAAGGCGATCGCCGACGCGGACGTGGCGAAGCGGGACATCGTGCACGTCAACGCGCACGCCACCTCGACCCCGGTCGGGGACATGCTGGAGATCGGCGGGCTGCACAAGGCGCTCGGCGACCACCCGGTGCTGTCCGCGACGAAGTCGATGACGGGTCACCTGCTCGGTGCGGCCGGCGCGTTGGAGTCGATCGCCACCATCCTGGCGATCCGCGACAGCGTCGTCCCTCCGACGATCAACCTCGACGACCCGGAGCCAGGCCTCACCCTGGATGTCGCCGCGCACAAGGCCCGCCACATGGAGATCCCGGCCGCGTTGAACAACGCGTTCGGCTTCGGCGGCCACAACGTGGCGCTCGTCTTCGCCCGTCCCTGAGATCCTCCGCAAGGGCCCCTCCTCTTGTCGAGGAGGGGCCCTTGCGTCGTTCAGCCCCGGTTGCGGGGGTGCTGTTTCGCGGTGCGCTCGTTGCCGTGGCGGTAGTTGCCGGTCCAGCGGGCCATCACCAACTGCGGGTCGTCATCGACCTCGGCCAGGAACTCCGCGGCCCGAGCGCCGCGCAGCGTGCCGGCGACCCGTCCGTGGTGGGTGATCACCACAGTGCCGTCTGCCCGTTGCACGTGCCGGAATCCTGCTGCCGCTCCCATGGGAGGAGGCTGTCAGACCGATCGGGGGCGCGGCGACCGGTTTCGGACGTGGGGGCCGCAATCCGGATTGACGTCGGGAGACCCCACGGCTTAGATGGGCCGACTGAAGATCGACTGACGGGGATCACCACCATGGACACTCGTACCCGCTTCGCCGTGTCGGCGGCGGCACTCACCCTCGGCCTGCTGGCCGGCTGCGGCGACGACGCAGACGCTCCCGCCGGGCCCGCGGCCGGCAGCCCGGCCCCGCAGGCCACCGGCGAGCCCTGGTACGACGAGGTGGCCCCGGCGTCGCCCGGCGGCACCACCGGCGGCACGGGTTCCCCCTGCCCGGTGCCGGTGTCGTTTCCGCTGGCCGACGGGTGGACGGCCAAGGCCATCGAGCCGCCCAAAGGTGAGCTGGCCGAACTGGTCGGCGAGGCGTTCACCAAGCGCGGCGGCACCACAGTGCGCTGCGAGGTGGACGGCCGCTCGGCCGGCGGCGGATTCCTGCGGATCTGGGCTGCGGACTCGCCGACTGTCACGCCGCGCGTCGCGCTGGAGGGTTTCGCCGCCGGGGCCGGCGAGACGGTCGCCGGCGCACAGTTCCGCGACGTCCGCGCCGGCGGCTTCGACGCCACCGAGATGACCTGGATCGCCACCAACCCGCTGGTCGAGGAGGAGTCGCGCAACTGGGCGCTGGCCGTCCAGTCGGCCGGGCAGACGCTTGTCTTCGCTGTCAACGAGGGGCTGATCACCGAGCGGACCGACGTGCTGCCGGCGTACCGGCTCGCGGTGCGAGGTCTCGCGAAGGGCGAGTGACGTGGGCGTCGACCTGTCCGCGCCGGCCGGTCAGGTGCGACAGGTCGTGGCGGGCAGTCCGGGCACTGTCACCGGGGACCGGCCGACCGGGCGGGCCTTGCCGGCGAGCACGGCGGCCAGGCCGGTCATCGACGCCCGACTGGACGAGTACGTGGCCAGCAGCGTCGGTGACTTGGCGTCGGCCAGCACGTACGGGGTGTCCATGGCGACCGTGACCGCGGCGTCCGGGCGCAGGTCCTTGGCGCCGTCGCCGTAGCCCACCAGGTGCACGACGGTGCCGCCGCTGGGCTTGACCTGCACCCCGGCGGCGGTCAACGCGGCGGTGAGGGTGGCTCGGGTGCCGTCCCGGCCGCCGGACGAGGTGACGGTGACCGGCCCGCGTACCGCGCCGCCGCAGGCACCCCGCAGCACTGTGACGGCGGCGGCGGCCAGCGCGTCGGCGGCCGCCCGGTGCTCCGGGGTGTTCAGCGTGGACATCTGCGCCGCCGGCACCTGCGCGAGCTGGAACTTCATGGTCAGCACCCGGGTGACCGCCTCGACCAGCCGGGGCCGGGGCAGCGATCCGCCGCGCAGCGCGGCGAGCAACCCGTCGTACGCCTGACCGACGTTCGGGGTCATCAGGATGAGGTCGTTACCGGCGTTGAGCGCCCGGACGGCCGCCTCCCCGGGAGCCCAGCGCTTCGCGGGCGGCATGTTCATCCCGTCGGTGATCACCACGCCCTTGAAGCCGAGCTGGCCGCGCAGCACGTCGGTGAGCAGCTTGTGCGAGAACGTCGCCGGGGTCCCCGGGTCGATCGCGCGCGCGTCCAGGTGACCGGACATCACTGCCATCGCCCCCGCGTCCATCCCGGCGGTGAACGGCGGCCACGCGCCGCTCTGCAACGCCGCGGCGGACTGGGTGAGCACGGGAAGGTCCTGGTGCGAGTCGTCGGCGCTGTGGCCGTGCCCGGGGAAGTGCTTGAGGGTGGCCGCGACCCCGGCTGCCTGGAGGCCCCGGACCGCGCCGCCCACCTGCGTGGCGGCCTGCTTCGGGTCGGCACCGTACGACCGGGAGCCGATCACGGTGCTGCGGGTGGCCAGTACGTCGGCCACCGGAGCGAAGTCGATGTTGATGCCCATCGCGGCCAACTCGGCGCCGGCGGCCCGCCAGGCGGCCTCGGTGAGCTTCGGGTCACCGGCCGCGCCGGCCGCGAGGGCGCTGGGCAGCACGGTGACCCCGTCGGTCACCCGGGTGACGACGCCGTACTCCTGGTCGGTGCCGATCAGCAGCGGCGCGGGACCGGCGGCGAGCCGACCGGCGGCGGTACGCAGCCCGGTGGTGAGCTCGTGCACCTGCTTGGGGTTGTCGACGTTCGTGGTCTCCTGGTTGCCCTTGGTCGGGTCGTCGGCGCTGAAGCCGACCAGGATCAGGCCACCCAGGCGGTACTTGGCGATCATGTCGGCGGGGGTGTCGACCCCGGCGAGGGCCTGGTTACCGGCCGCCGAGCCGGCGGAGACCTTCGTCGCCGAGTCGCCGTAGGCGTACGGCATCAGCACCTGGCCGACCAGGTCCTCGTCGGAGAGCGTCGCCACCAGCGCAGCGGCGCGGCTGGCGGGGTCGCCGGCCGGCGGCGCGGCCGGGACGCTCGGGCCGGCGGACTGGGCGGCCGGGCTGGGCGTCGGAGCGGGGCGGGGCGAGCCGCCCGTGCAGCCGGAGACGAGCAGGGCGGTCAGGGCGGCGACAGCGACACGGGCGCGCCACGGGCGATTCGACACGCCGCCCATCCCACCAGCTTCTCCCTTATCGGGGCAACTTGACCTTACCGGTCGTCACCGGCTGGACGGCGTACGGCCAGCGGCCCGTCGGTCGGGTCAGCCGACCCGAGTGAGCAAGGTCACCGGGGCGCCGTCGCCGGCGTACCGGTAGGGCTCCAGGTCAGCGTCCCACGCCGTGCCGAGCGCCTTGTCGAGGGCGTGCGCCAGCGCCTCCGGGGCCCGGGAGGCCGCCATCAGCGCCCGAAGTCGGTCCTCGCCGAGCTGGATGTCGCCGGCCACGCCGACGGTTGCCCGGAACAGGCCACGGGCCGGCACGTACATGAAGCGTTCGCCGTCGGCACCGGCACTCGGCTCCTCGGTGACCTCGAAACGGATCATGGGCCACTGCCGTAGGGCAGCAGCCAGCTCGGCGCCCGTTCCCGGACGACCGGTCCACCCGCACTCGGCCCGGCGTGCGCCGGGGTCGACGGGCTGAGCCGTCCACTGCAGGTTGACCGGCGCGGCTAGGACGCGCGCGATCGCCCACTCGACGTGTGAGCACACGGCGAGCGGGGTCGAGTGGACGTATACGACGCCACGCGTTGGCACGGTGACCTCCCGGAGAGCGAGGTGCGTCTTCCCCTACGACCTCGTCCACCCAGGTGGCTGCTGCAACACATGATGACTCCTGTGACGCGTGGTGCGCCAGAGAATCGGAAAAAACGCCGGGTGGAATAGCCGGACGGGTGGTCGCCGTTGCCTCTCAGGACACCGCGACGACCAGCATGATGTCGTGGTCCTGTACAGTTCCACCGGCGGCTTATGCCGCGTTACACCTTCGCGGGCCGAGTCACGTACGACCCGCACACAGCCCCCGGACGTCCAGTCCTCCCGTACGTCTTGCAAGGAGTACCTCCGTGGCGAGCAACACCTCTAAGACCGCGCGCGCGTCCGTCCGGGCCGGCCAGGCTGGCCAGGGTGGCGCCCTCAGCGTGCTGGGCGAGTTCAAGTACCTCATCCCGCTCAACGGCGGCAAGCACGCCTACGTGCGGAACCTGACCAACGGCAAGACCGCGCACCTGCGCACGGACTCCGACGCCTTCGTCGAGGAGATCCGCGTGCTGGCCGCCGCCGGCCACGCCGCCAAGATCCGGGCGGAGATCAACAACCTGGCTGCCACCCACCCGGGTGACGGCTGGGAGGCCACCGAGAAGCGCCTGGTCGCGGCCGGCGTCTTCGAGGGCTGAGCCCTCCCCCACCGCACCACTGAAACCGCCCGTCGGGAGTTCCCGGCGGGCGGTTTCGCATGTCCACGACCCCGGGTCAACCGGGATCGAGCAGGGCGACCTCGCCGGTGGCCAGGTCGTAGAGGCCACCGACCACTGCCACCCGGCCGGCGGCCACCGGCCCGGCCAGCAGGTCGTCCTCCCGCAGGGTGCGCACCGTGCGCCGGACGTGCCGGCGGATCGCCAGCGGCTGCACCGCCGGATCGTCGATCCCCGCCTCGGTCACCGCCGGGGCGATCTCGTCCACCAGGTGCGCCAGCGATCCCCCGGGACGCTGGCCGGTGCGCAGCGCCGCCACAGTGGCCTCCACCGCGCCACACCGCTCGTGGCCGAGGACCATCACCAGCGGTACACCGAGCTGGCCGACCACGTACTCGATCGAGCCGCAGACCGCGCGATCGAGCACGTGCCCCCCGGTACGGATCACGCAGATCGCACCGAAGGTCTGGTCGAAGATCGCCTCCAACGGCACTCGGGAGTCGATGCAGCCGAGCACCACGGCGTACGGCTGCTGGTCGCCGGAGGCCGCTGCGGCAGCGGCCGTGACGTCGTGTCCGTGCACCGGCTGGCCGCTGATGAACCGTCGATTACCGGCGAGCAGATCGGCCAGCGCGGCGCGGGGCGTACCGCCGGCCTGCCGCTCCTGCCCCGACGTCGCGCCCATGGGCGCTCCCGACGACCCCATGCCGTCCAGCTTGGCCCGCCGCCGTCCCGCACGGGCGAGGTCGGGAATGTTCGCCACGGCGCGATTGGCGTGGTGTCATGGCGGGTAGCCGGTGTTACCGCCGGGTATCCCGGTGCTCGTGGTGCTGGGCGGCCTGGGGAGGTGGCGATGCCGGAGCGGTTAGAGATCGGTCTGCCGGACGGTGTACGGCTCAACGTCGAGGCGACGGGTCCGACGGGCGCCCAGGTCACCGCCATCCTGCTGCACGGCTGGACGTTGGACGGGCGCGCCTGGCACCGGCAGGTCGATGCGCTCACCGCGCCGCCGTTCGACGGCGCGGTACGGGTGGTCAGCTACGACGCGCGGGGGCACGGCCGGTCCAGCTGCATGGCGCTGCCCACGGCCACCCTGGCCCAGTTGGGTGACGACCTGGCCGCGGTGATCGACGCCGTGGCGCCGAGCGGCCCGGTGGTGCTGGTCGGGCACTCGATGGGCGGTATGACGATCATGGAGTACGCCCACCGCCACCCCGCGCACTTCGCCGCGCGCACCGCCGGCCTGGTCTTCGTCTCGACCACCGCCGAGGGGCACACGCACACCGTCTACGGGCTCTCGCCACGGATCGCCCGGTTGATCCGGCTGGCGGAGACGACCGGCGCCGGCGTGCTGGCCCGGTGCGGCTCGTGGCGCGCGCCCCGGGCACTGCTGAACGCGCTGCAACCGAGCATCCGGTGGATGCTCTTCGGCGACCGCTGCGAACCGGCCGACATCCGCCTGGTGACGTCGGCGGTGGCTCGGGCCTCGCTGCGCTCGATCGGCGGGTTCCGCGCTTCCATCGGCACTCAGCACCGACTGGACACCCTCGCCGCGTTGGCCCACCTGCCGGCCGCCGCCCTGGTCGGTGACCGGGACCGGTTGACCCCGCCGCCGTGCGCGGAGTCGATCGCGGCGGCTCTGCCGGCCACCGAGCTGACCGTCTGCCCAGGTGCCGGGCACATGCTGATGATGGAACGCCCGGATGAGGTCAACGCCGCGCTCACCGGCGTGCTGCGGCGGGTGCTCGCCGAATCGCCGCCGGCCCACAGTGCCGCGACCCCCGCCGAGACGGGTGCCTGAGCACGTTCGCGCACCTCGGGCGCGGCGGGTCGGGCCCGGGGCCGTACCCTTCTGCGGTTGGCCCGCGCGGTTCCCGCCGCCTGCCGGCGACCTTTGAAGGAGCGTGCGTTGACCGACCAGACCGGCCTCGAGCAGGAGATCGCCGTCGAGCAACGACACCTCGACCGGGTGTACGCCCGACTGGCCGAGCTGCGGCAGTCGGCCGTCCGCGCCGAGCGGGACGGCTACCGGATGGCAAGGGTGGGCACGCACGGCGCCCTGGTCGAGCGCGACGCGATGGTGTTCCACGCGGCGCAGCGGCGGCACACCCTGGACGCCGAGCACGAGGGGCTGGTCTTCGGCCGGCTGGACCTGCGCGACCGTCAGGTGCTGCACGTCGGGCGGCTCGGGATCCGCGACGAGGACGCCGTCACGCTGGTCGTCGACTGGCGCGCGCCGGCCGCTGCCGCCTTCTACCAGGCCACCCCGGCGCAGCCGCTGGACGTGGTGCGGCGCCGCACGATCCAGTCGCGCGCCGAGCGGGTCACCCGGATCGAGGACGACCTGCTGGACCCGTCGGCCGCCCCGGAGGGGATGACCGTCGTCGGTGACGGCGCGTTGCTGGCCACCCTGTCCAAGGCCACCGGCAGGGGCATGCGCGACATCGTGGCGACCATCCAACGGGAGCAGGACGAGGCGATCCGCTCTCCGGGCTCCGGGGTGACCATCGTCGCGGGCGGCCCCGGCACCGGCAAGACCGCTGTCGCCCTGCACCGGGCCGCGTTCCTGCTGTATTCCGACCGCAGTCGCTACGCGGGCGGCGGCATCCTGGTGGTCGGCCCGTCGTCGGTTTTCGTCGAGTACATCGGCTCCGTGCTGCCGTCGCTCGGTGAGGACACCGCGACCCTGCACTCGCTGGGCACGCTCTTTCCGGGGATGACCGCGACCCGCCCCGACCCGCCCGAGGTGGCGGCGGTGAAGGGCTCGCTGCGGATGCGCCGGGTGCTGGAGCGGGCGGCCCGCGACGCGGTGCCGGGCGGCCCGGGTGAGCTGCGGCTGCTCTATCGGGGCACGTTGCTGCGGCTGGACCGGGCCGCGCTGGACCGGATCCGGGACCGCGCGCTGCAACGCGGCGCGCGGCGCAACGAGGTGCGCCGGGCCGGTTTCGACGGGGTGTTCGCCGCGCTCTGGGCGCAGGCCCGTGAGGTGAGCAGCGGTCGGCTGCCGGAGCAACCGGCCTTCGAGGCGGAGATCGCCGAGCGGTCGGAGTTCCGGGAGTTCCTCAAGGCGTGGTGGCCCCGGCTGCACCCCCGGCACGTGCTCGGCTGGCTGGGGCAGCCGGACCGGCTGCGCCGGTACGCCGAAGGGATCCTCTCCTCGGCGGAGATCCGGCTGCTCAACGCCGCGTACCGGAACCTGGACTCGGCTGGGCTGACCATCGCCGACGTGGCGCTGCTGGACGAGCTGGACGCGCTGCTCGGTAAGCCCGCGCAGCCGGCCCGCGCGCGACGTGACCCGTTCCAGCTCGCGGGCGGCGTCCGCGAGCTGAGCACCCTCGGCGAACGGCAGCGGGCCGCCCGCGCGGCGGCCCGGGAGCGCCCGGAGGACTACCGGGAGTACGCGCACGTGGTGGTGGACGAGGCGCAGGACGTCTCGCCGATGCAGTGGCGGATGATCGGTCGACGCGGCCGCCTGGCCTCCTGGACCGTGGTGGGCGATCCGGCGCAGACCGCGTGGACCGGTGACCCGGAGGAGCTGACCCGGGCCCGCGACCAGGCGCTGGGCCGGCGCAAGCGACACGATTTCACGCTCACCACGAACTACCGCAACTCGGCGGAGATCTTCGCGGTGGCGGCGGCGGAGATCCGTCGGCTCTACCCCGACCTGCCGTTGCCGACCGCTGTCCGCTCGACCGGGGTCGAGCCGGTCGAGCTGGTGGTGCCCGCGACGGAGTTGGAGACCGCGACAGTGGAGGCCGCCGCCGGCCTGCTGGCCGAGGTGGAGGGCACGGTCGGGGTGATCACGCCGGTCCCCCGCCGGGACGAGGTCGCCGGTTGGCTCGGCGCGCTCGGCGCGCCGAGGTTGCAGGTGGTGACCAGCCTGGAGGCCAAGGGCATGGAGTACGACGGGGTGGTGCTGGTCGCCCCGAGCGAGATCCGGGCGGATCCGGGCGCCGGGGTACGCACCCTGTACGTGGCGCTCTCCCGGGCCACCCAGCGGCTCACCACCATCGACCCGACCGGCTGACGTGCGCGGACTGCCGCCAGCGAGAGGCGCTACCCGTACACTTGCATACATAGCGATGTGAACATACATTTGACCGGGTCCCGACCAGCGGCGGAAGGTGGTTCTCGTGGGCGCAGGTCATGACCACCACCACGGGTCCGTCGCCAATGCCGCACACCAGCACCGAGGTCGACTCTGGGCGGCATTCGGGCTGCTCGCCACCCTGATGGTGGTCGAGGCGGTGGTCGCCCTGCACACCGGCTCGCTCGCCCTGCTCTCCGACGCCGGGCACATGTTCACCGACGTCCTCGGCATCGGGATGGCGCTCGCCGCGATCACGGCGACCCGGCGGGCCACCGGCGACCCGCAGCGCACCTTCGGCCTCTACCGACTCGAGGTGCTCGCCGCACTGGCCAACGCCGTCCTGCTCTCCGGCGTCGCGATCTACGTGGTGATCGAGGCGATCCGCCGTTTCGGCGACCCGCATGAGGTCGTCGCCGGGCCGATGCTCGTCGTGGCCGTGCTGGGCCTGCTCGCGAACATCGTCGCCTTCGCCCTGCTCCGGGCCGGTGCCAAGGAGAGCATCAACCTCCAGGGCGCCTACCTGGAGGTGGTGGGCGACCTGCTCGGCTCACTCGGCGTCATCGGTGCGGCGCTGCTCATCACCGTCACCGACTGGTGGTGGGCCGACCCCCTGGTCGCGGTCGCCATCGGCGTGTTCATCCTGCCGCGCACCTGGCGGCTGGCCCGCGCCGCCATCCGCATCCTGGTGCAGGCCGCCCCGGAGCACCTCCAGGTGACCGCGGTGCACGACCGACTGGCCGCCGTCCCAGGTGTCGTCGAGGTGCACGACCTGCACGTCTGGACGCTCACCTCGGGCATGGAGGTGGCCTCGGCGCACCTGACCATGGCACCCGGCGCGGAGGTCGGCGCGGTGCTCACCGCGGCGCGTACCGCCCTGCACGACGACTTCCGCATCGAGCACGCGACGTTGCAGATCGAGCCGGGTGCCGCCTCCGGCGCGTGTGGCTCCATCGAATGGTGACGGGGCCGTAATTTTGCGTGGTGACGCACGCACCGTCCGTCACATCAGCTGCAGAGGTCCCACCGGCACCGGTAGGCTCGGTCCCGGCCTCCACCAGGCGGCGCCCTCCCGGCGCCGGTGGCGGTCGCCGCCTAATCGCCCACCTGGGCGAACCGGGGAACCATGTTCCTGGGGTGCATCCGCGTCAGCGGTAGGGATCTTCCGTCCCGAACCCGTCAGCTAACCCGGTCGGCGGCTGACGGAAGGACATGCGCAGTGGCACCAGCACGACCACCCGCCGCCCGACTGGCGGCACTGATTGTCGCGATGTTCACCCTCGGCGTCGCGCTTCCGGCCGGCACCGCCTCGGCTGCTCCCCCGACCGGCCTGCGGGCCGCCGCACCCGACTCCGACGAGGAGGGCGGCACCCCGGCGCTGCGCGCCCAACTCGATGCGGCCAGCAAGGGCTACCTGGACGCGAAGCGCGCCCTCGACACCTCCGTACGACGGCAGCAGCAGCTCGCCACGCAACTGAAGACCATCGAGGGCGAGATCGACCAGCGCAACGGCAAGGTCGGCGAGATCGCCGAAGTGGCGTACCGCACCGGCCGGCTCGGTGCGATGTCGGCGCTGCTCAACAGCAACACCCCGGAAGGCTTCATGGACCGGGCGGCCGCGCTGGACGCGGTGGCCGCCAACGAGGACCGGGTGCTGCGCGACCTGCTGGCCAGCAAGGACAAGGCCAACCGGACCCGGGTCGCCCTGGACGGCGAGATCAACGAACAGCGCAAGCAGGTAGCGGTGATGGCCAAGCGCAAGGAACAGGCCGAACGGGCCCTGACAGTGGCCACCACGCCCAAGCCTCAGACCACCGCCGACGCCGGCTCCAACCGGGGCACCTCCAGCGCCAACGCGAAGGCCGCGCCGCGCAACTCCGACGGCTCCTGGCCTTCCGAGTCGTGCAGCGTGAACGACCCCACGCCGGCCAGCGGCTGCATCACCCCGCGCACCCTGCACGCGCTCAACCAGGCCAAGGCAGCGGGCTTCACCCGGTACGTCTCGTGCCACCGCCCCAGCGGCTCCGGTGAACACCCGAAGGGCCGGGCCTGCGACTTCGCCGCGCAGAAGAACGGCTTCGGCGGAAACGCGACCGGCGGAGACAAGACGTACGGCAACAATCTGGCCGCGTACTTCATCCGCAACGCGGACCGGCTCGCCGTGCTCTACGTGATCTGGTACAGGCAGATCTGGCTGCCCAGCAGCGGGTGGAAGTCGTACAGCGGGGCGCAGGGCACCCCGTCCACCGACCACACCAACCACGTACACCTGTCGGTCTACTGACCCACGCGTCGTGATGCCTGTGAGCCATCGTGATGACTCACAGGCATCACGTGCGTCCGGGGCCGGGCTACGTCACCGGGCGTACCCCTGATGTCGTCGCTCGTCGGACGACCCGGCCGGGGCTGGCGGGCAGCATCGCGGTATGCCTCGGATCCGACCCACCACCCGCAAGGCGCTGCTCACCCTGCACCTCGTCACCTCGCTCGGCTGGCTGGGCGCCGACCTGGTGCTACTCACCCTCGGCATCGCCGTGCAGCGGGGCGCCGACCCGGCGGTGGTCTATCCGGTCACCGCCCTGGTCGGCACGGTGCTGTTCGCGCCGCTGAGCGTCCTGGTCTGGCTGATCGGAGTCGCCAGCTCGCTGCTCACCCCGTGGGGCCTGCTGCGCCACCGCTGGGTGCTGGTCAAGCTCGTGCTCACCACTGTGATGGTCGGGCTGGTGCTGTTCCTGCTCACCCCGAACCTGCGCCACGCCGGAGCGGTCGGCGCCGCCCTGCCCGCACGCGATCGCGCCGACCTGGTCATCGCGCCGGCGGTGTCAACCAGCCTGATGATCATCGCGACGGTGCTGTCCACCTACAAGCCGTGGGGCCGGCGTCCCGTCGCCCGAACCACCCGCACGAGCCGTGATCGCGCTGCAACCACGATCTAGGTGCCTCCGCCGGGCATCTCACCGAGATCGACAAACCGGAACTGCGAGATCGGCGCAGCGGCGGCGGGTCAGGCCGGGGGTGGGGGGTTGCCGGTGCGGTCGAGGGCCGCGCCCAGCCGGGTGGCCAGGGCCAGGTGGGCGGCCTGGGCCTGGCGGAACGCGTAGCGGAACAGTGGCGTCGGCGCGGTCAGGGTGATCTCGACGTCGATGCGGATCAGGCCGTCCGGCTCGGCGCGCAGGCGGGTGTGGTTGCGCACGGTGGTGGCCGGCCACTGACGGGCCACCGTGACGATCTCGTCGGCCTCGCTGACCAACACGTCCGCGTGGTAGGTGGTCCGGAAGCGCAGCGGACCGGCCGCCAACCGGTCGTTGATCGTGTAGCTGGCCTGGGCGCCGGGCCGGGGCGGCACCCGGCGGACCCGGACGATCAGCGGATGCAGTTCGCCCTGCCGGGTCAGGTCGCTGAGCAGCGCGGCAGCCTCGGCGGGTGAACACCGGGCCTGGACGGTGTAGCTGAAGGTATCGCTGCTGAGCACACCGTCTCCTGCCGTCGTTTGTCGCCCGATCGTCCCGTACCGATGCCTGCCTGGCAACGCCCGACGGCCCCCAGCGCCGCGCCGGACCGGGCCGATGCGACGACCTGCCACCACCTGCCCGATTAAGGTCGGTTATTACGAATCTTCCGTAGATGCCGGAGGGCGGCCAGCATGAACGGCGACGACCGATGAGCGGGCACGTGATGGTCTTCGCGCCCACTCCACAGCTGACGGTGACATTGGACCAGCCCAACGACCACCCCGAGCTGCACCTGCACCCCGGCGGACAGGGCGTCTGGCAGGCCCGAATGGTGATCTCCCTCGGTGTCGACGTGGTGCTCTGCGCCGCCCTCGGCGGTGAGATCGGTCAGGTGTTGGAACCGCTGCTGGTCAGCGAGGGCGTGGACCTCAAGGTGGTGGTCCGTGACTCCGGCAGCGGCGGGTACGTGCACGATCGCCGGGAGGGCTCCCGGCAGGAGATCGCCGACGTGCCCGGGCAGCCGCTGAGCCGACACGAGATCGACGAGCTCTACAACCTCGCCCTCGGCGAGGGCCTGCGGGCCTCGGTGAGCATCCTCAGTGGGCCGAACGAACCGTGGCTCGTGCCGGCCGACCTGTACCGACGCTTCGCCGCCGATCTCGGCGCCAACGGCGGCCGGGTGGTGGTCGACCTCTCCGGCGACCACCTCGGTTCAGTGTTGGAGAGCGGGGTGTTCTTCCTCAAGGTGAGCCACGAGGAGTTGATCCGCGACGGCCGCGCGCGCAGCGACGACACCGCGGAGCTGACCCGGGCCATGTACGAACTGCACGCGGGCGGCGCCGAGACGGTGGTGGTGAGCCGCGCCGACCAGCCGGCGTTGGCGCTCATCGACGGGGAGTTGTTCCAGGTCGAGATGCCCCGGCTGGAGGCCGCCGACCCGCGCGGCGCGGGCGACTCGATGACCGCCGGAGTGGCGGCCGTGGTGGCCAGGGGCGGAGACATCCGGACCGCCATCCGCACCGGCGCCGCCGCTGGCGCGCTGAACGTGACCCGGCACGGCCTCGGCACCGGGCGGCTGGATTCGATCACCGGCCTGGTGGACCGGGTCCGGCTGGTGCCGGCGGACAGCCGGCAGCAGGAGCGGACCACCCCTGACGAGTTGGCCGACCGGGTGGTCGAGCGATGACCCTGCGGGTGCTGATCACCAACGACGACGGGATCGCAGCGCCGGGCATCCAGGCGCTGGCCTGGGCGGCCAGGCAGCGGGGCCTGGACGTGGTGGTAGCCGCGCCGATGGAGGAGGCGAGCGGCACCAGCGCCGCGATGAGCGCCATCGAACGCGACGGGCGGGTCGTCGTGAACGATCACCCGCTGCCGGACCTGGCGGGTGTGCCGGCGTACGGGGTCGCCGGGTCCCCGGGCTTCATCACGCTGATCGCCCTGCACGGGGCGTTCGGCCCACCGCCGTCGGTGGTGCTCTCCGGGGTCAACCGGGGCGCCAACGCCGGCCGGGCGGTGCTGCACTCCGGGACCGTGGGCGCCGCGTTCACCGCCGCCACGAACGGCTGCCGGGCGATGGCGGTCTCCCTCGACGTGCTCTCGGCCGGCGAGGCGACGGCCGCGAGCGGAGGCGCCGCGGTGGACGCCGCCGCCCGGGTACGCGACGTCGAGCGGCACTGGGGCACCGCCGCGCGGGTCGCCCTGGACCTGCTCCCCCGGTTGACCTCCGCGCCGATGGAGAGCGTGCTCAACGTGAACGCCCCGGACCTGCCGCACGGGCAGCTGCGCGGGGTGCGGCGCGGCGCCCTGGCCAGCTTCGGTCAGGTGCAGATGACGGTGGCCGAATCCGGCCACGGGTTCGTCCGTACCTCACTGGAGGAGCCGGGGCAGGCCGCACAGCCCGGCACGGACGTAGCGTTGCTGGCTGCCGGGTACGCGTCGGTCACGGCCATCCGGGCGGTCACCGAGGCGACCGACATCGACCTGACCGGCCTGGACGAGCAGCCCTGACGGGGTGCCGCGACGCGCTCAGGCGCCGGGCAGCACCTCGGGGGTGGCGGCGCCTGCGAAGTAGGGCTCGGGGGCACCGAAGAGGCCGAGCAGGCCGGTCACCCAGAGCTGCCGGTGCACGAACCGGCTCGGCTCGGTGACCACCAGCTTGACGTCGCTGACCTCGGCCGTCTGGAAGCCGGCGACCATGGCGCTGATGCCGACCGAGTCGATGAAGGTGACCAACCTCATGTTGAGTTCGATGCGCAGCGGACGGCCCTTGGCCAGGACCTCCGCGATCGCTTCGCGCACCTCGTACGCTGTGTCGACGTCGATCTCGCCCCGGGGGGCGATTTCCACGACACCACCGGACAGAACCGACTTCACGATCGACAGGCTCACGCGAGCACCTCCACCCGCCCGTCCCCCGGGCGCCTCATCAGTACGCGGGCCGCGACCGAGAGTATTCCTCCGGCGGCCTCGGTCGCCACCCCTCGGGATGAGCAATTCGCGGATCCGGACCCACAAAGCGGCCCATATCCGCACTTTTCAGTATCTGATTACTCAAGACTTTTTGTTATTTGAGCATCGGCGATCGGTCGTGACCGGCGCGCCGCCGAACCAGGGTAGCGGTCCCGACCCGACGCACCCGACAACCGCCCCACGACGTACGCCTGCCCCGTGTGCCGTCGGCGTGTCGTCCACCGCCGGCCGGCGCGATCCGCGCCCACCGGTTGCCGACGCGCCCTAGCATCGACCGGGACACCAACCGCGACGGAGAGGATCTTCGATGATCAAGCGACTTGCCGGGTTGGCCGGCGTCGGTGTTCTGCTCGCCCTCGTCTTGGCCTGCGGTTTCGGTGGCGGTGACGACGATGACGACGATGACGACGACTTCGCCCGGGGCGTCGCCGTGTCAGCGGTGCGCTGAGTCGGTGGCGCGCCCGATTCCGGCGCGCCGAGCTTCCGGTGCCTTCACGGAGGTCGGGGTTTGCGTCCGGCTGACGCTGGGCACTGCGGGGTAGGCGACACCGTGACGCGCTGGAAAGACGCCGAAGTCCGAAGTGGCCGGCGGCTTCGGCACCTGAGGAGGTAACCACGATGTTCGGAACCAACCTGCTGGACCGCCGCAGCAAGCCGGAGCGGATCGCGGACCAGGCCTGGGAGCACCTGCTCTCGGCCGTCAGCTACGCCGGAGACAGTGTGCGGGACACCGCCCGCTCGGCCCGCCAGAACAGCAGCGATCTCGCCGACGGGGCGGGTGAGCTGGTGGGATCCGCCGCCGACGAGGCGCGACGCCGCGCCTCACTGGCCTTCGACGCGCTCGCCGGCCGCCGGCCGGCACTGCCGTGGACGCTCCTGATCGGCGCCGCGCTCGTCGGCGCGGCGGTCGGCTGGGCCGTCGGCTCCGCCGCGCGGGCCGCCGGCAGCCGGGACGACCGCGCCGTCGACGACGTGGAGTTCGTCGACGTCGACCGCCCCAGCTCCCCCGCCGTCTGAACGACAGCACCACCTGCGGGCCCCGGTCGACTCACGTCGAGCGGGGCCCGCAGTGGTGCGGGGATGGGACCGGTCCGCCGGGTGCCGGACCCCTCAGGCGGCCCGGCGGACCGGTGTGTGGTGGTGATCCGGGGTCCCGGCCCGGATCACCTGCTCAGCGACTCGTGCAGCTGACGGCGGCCGGGGGCGTGTTGCTGCCGGTCCACGAGCCGAGGAAACCGGCGGTGGTGCTGGCTCCGGCGGCGAGCGCGCCGTTCCAGCCGGTGTCCCGGACCGATACGGCGGCCCCGGTCTGGGTGTGGGTGCCGCCCCAGAACTGGTCGATCCGCTGGCCGTCGGTGAAGGTCCAGCCCAGCGTCCAGCCGGCGATGGGGGCGCTTCCGGTGTTACGCACTACCAGCTCGGCCTGGAAACCGCCCGACCAGGAGCCGGTCACCCGGTAGGTCGCCGCGCAACCGGCGGACGGCGGCGGCGTGGTGGGCGGCGGCGTGGTGGGCGGCGGCGTGGTGGGCGGCGGAGTGGTCGGGGGCGGGGTGGTGGGCGGTGGGGTCGTCGGCGGCGGGGTGGTCGGGGGCTCGCCGCTGGTGCGGTCGGCGACCAGGATGCCGCGACCGTTGGTGCCGAGGTAGACCCGACCGTGGACACGCGGATCGCCGGTCAGCGCCTCGGTCGGATTGCCGTACTGGTGGCGGTCGTCGTTGACGCGTACCCAGGTCCCGCCGGCGTCGTCGGAACGGTGCACGCCCGGTTGACCGTTCACGGTGCCGTAGAGGAACACGGCGGGGTTGGTCCGCCCGGGTGCCGCCTTGCCGAAACCGACGTTGCCGGAGGCGCTGACGCCGTCCAGCCTGGTGAAGCTGGCGCCGGCGTCGGTGGAGCGCCACAGGCCACCGGGCCCGGCCAGCCACAACTCGCCGGCCCGACCCGGCAGGGCCTTGAACCGCACGTCGGTGCTGGGCAGCCCGGTCGCAGCGGTCGGGGTGAAGCTGGCCCCGCCGTCGGTGCTCAGGTAGAAACGCCCGCCGCTGAAGCCGTAGAACCGGGTGCTGTCGATCCGGTCGGACTCGATCGTGGCGTTCGCCGGGATGCCTGTCGACGGTGCCCAGGAGTTGCCGAAACCGACCGAGTGGACGACACGTTGACCCGCGTCGCCGGGTGCCCAGACGAAGCGGCTGCCGTCGGCCGCCGCGGCCACCGTGCCGCCCAGGTTGACCCCGGACGGTTCGGTGCCCTGGAACCAGGTGGCTCCGCCGTCGGTGGAGAAGGCGACATGACTGTCGTTGGGCCGGTCGGCGTCGGTGAAGTTGCCGGCGCGCACCAGCACCGCAGGCTTGCTCTCGGCGTAGTCCAGGCTGGTGGTGGACGTGAACACCGGCTGGGTGAACAGCATCGACGGAATCGCGTTCAGGTCGGTGTGTCGGAAGCCGCCGACGTCGCCGAGCGCGCTGATCAGGGGTGCGCCGCTGGGCGGGCTGATCAGGTCGAGGACGGCGGTCTCCTCCAGCCCCCGGACCATCGGCCGGAGGGTGAACTGACCGCCGGTGTCCCACCTGGTCAGGTCGGTGGTGCCGTAGATGGTGGCGCCGGTGCCGTACATCATGCGGTTGGAGTCGTGCGGGTCGATCTCCACCGACTCGTTCATCCAGCCGAGCTTGGGCGTGGCCTCCGGGGGCGCCGGGTTGAGGCCGAAGGTCAACCAGGGCACCGAGCTGATGTCCATGGTGTAGCGGCGGGACCTTTCCGGATAGTTGCTGAACTCCCAGATCCGCGTCCAGCTCGCCCCGCCGTCGGTGCTGCGGAAGAAGATGGCGTCCGGCCACCAGGACACCTGGGTGGCCACCAGCAGGGTGTTCGGCCGTTGCCGGTCGATGGTCAGCCCGCTGTAGCCGAAGTAGGCGTCCGCGCTGGTGGACGGCACCGGGCTGATCCGCGTCCAGGCCCCGGTGGACCTGGTGAACTTCCAGACGTCGCCCTTGCCGCCGTCGTACGGGCCACCGGTGTCACTGCTGGCGATGTAGAGGTGACCACCGACCGGGTCGACGACGCCCTTGTGGGCCAGGTAGCCGGTGGGCTGGCCGGGGATGCGCGCCCAGGTGACGCCGCCGTCGGTGCTGCGGTAGACCGGGTTCTCCTTGTCCGCCACGCCCACGTAGATGGTCTGCGTGGTGGAACCGGCGGTGCCTGTGCTCTTGTCGAAACTGACCCAGGTCAGGCCCTGGTTCTGCCCGTTGTAGCCGTTCGGGTCGCTCGGGTCGGCCCGGTAGTTGCCGACGTTGGGGAAGGCGGCGACGCGGGCCCAGGTCACGCCGTGGTCGGTGCTGCGCCACAGCCCGTTGCCGCCCTCGGCGCCGTAGTAGACGATGCTGTTCCGGTTGGGGTCGACGGCGAGCCGCTCCCCCATTCCCCGGCCCGGCATGTTGCCGCCGTTCTTGAACGGCAGTTCGGTGGCCTGCCAGGTGGCGCCCTTGTCGGCCGAGCGCAGGATCGCGCCGTTGTTCGGGTCCCAGCCGTTGGTGTACATGCCGACCGCGGCGTACACCCGGTTGGTCTGCACCGGGTCGGTGGCGATGCTGACCACGCCGTTGTAGCCCCACCGGTCGGCGCCGACCCAGTCGAGCAGCGGCGTCCAGGACTGGCTGGCCTGTTCCCAGCGGTACGCCCCGCCGATGTCGGTGCGCGCGTAGATGAGGTTCTTCTCGGTGGGGTTGAAGACGATGCCGGGTACGAAGCCGCCGCCGCCCACCGGGACGTTTCGCCAGGTGTACGTCTCCGCTGCGGCCGGGGTGGGGGCCGACCAGGCGGCGGTGAACGGGACCACCACGACGGCTGTGGCGGCGGCCAACACGGACACGACCGTGCCGGCGAGACTTCTCCGCATCTGCGGTTCCTCTCGGGATGGAGCCCCGGGGGACGGGGTCGATCGCCTGGGTGACGCCGTGGCCCGGGGGACGAGCACGACGACGGGGACGGGCGGAGCTGCCCTGGCTCCACCACCCGACGCGACGGCTCCCGCGATCGAGGAACGCGATTACCGTAACCGAAAACAGCTCGCTTTGGAAGCGCTCCCATCATCGATGTTCGCCCCCGTCTCCCACCCGCTCCGCCCAGGTCGGCCATGCCGTCACCCGGTCCGGGCGAGGACGGCTCACCCGGCGCGGCGGCAGGATCGCAGCACGGCGGACCTCGGGCCGCAGCCACCACCAGGTCCGCCATCGGAACAGCGGAGGAGGGACAGATGGCCATCGCGGAGATCTACCGCACCGACCAGGACATCCAGTCCGCCGTGCTCGACGAGCTGACCTGGGAACCACGGGTGCAGCCGCACGAGATCGGCGTGACGGTCGCCGAGGGCGTCGTCACCCTGACCGGCCGGGTGGACAGCTACGCCAAGAAGTGGGCCGCCGAACGTGCCGCCCACCGGGTCACCTCGGTCCGGGCGGTCGCCAACGACGTGGCCGTGCAGCTCACCAACGACACCGAACGCGCCGACAGCGACCTCGCCGCCGCGGCCAGCCACGGGCTGGAGTGGGACGCGTTCGTGCCCATCGAGAAGCTCCAGGTCACCGTCTCGGCCGGCTGGGTGACGCTGCACGGCGACGTCGAGTGGGAGTACCAGCGCCGCGCCGCCGAACGGGCGGTTGCCCGGCTCACCGGCGTACGCGGGGTGAGCAACGGCATCACCGTCCGACCGGCCACCTCGCCGGACGGCCGCAACCTGGCCGACCGGATCGTCGACGCCCTCGCCCGGGCCGGAGCGACAGAGGCCGAACGGATCAGCGTCCGGGTGCACGGCGACACCGCGATACTCGCCGGGTTGGTGCACTCGATGCCCGAACGGGCGGAGGTGGAACAGGTGGCCTGGTCCGCGCCGGGCATCCGGGAGGTGCAGAACCACATCGCGGTCGCCCCGGTGCTGCGCTGAGCGGGCGCGGGCCGGCGCTGCGCGAGCGCGGAACCACCCGGGGTGGGTGAGGGCCCCTCACCCACCCCGGGAGCAGGCTGGCGGCATGAGTGATCCGAACGGGCTGATCCAACCGGGGCGCACCGCGCCCGGTTTCTCAGTGCCGGCCACCCCGGACGGGGCTCTGCTGGGGCCTGAGCAGTTCCGCGGCCGGCCGGTAGTGCTCGCCTTCTACCCCGCCGACTGGAGCCCGGTCTGCGGTGACCAGATGTCGCTCTACCAGTCGGCGGCACCTGTCTTCGCCCAGTACCAGGCGGTGGTGCTCGGCATCTCGGTGGACAGCATCTGGTCGCACCGGGCGTTCGCGGAGAGCCGGGGCATCGAGTTCCCGCTGCTGGCCGACTTCGAACCCAAGGGCGAGGTGGCCCGCAGCTACGGCGCGTACATGCCGAACGGTGAGGCGGCCCGCGCGCTCGTGGTGCTGGACCCCGCGGGGAAGGTGACCTGGAGCTACCTGTCTCCGCCCGACGTCAACCCCGGCGCCGACGGCATCTTCGACGCGCTGGACCAACTCGCCGCCGATCGGAAGGTGATGGCCGGATGAGCACGCCACTGCAGGTCACCGCCCGACTTCGAGACCCGGTGACCACCGAGGACCACATCCGGGGGCCGGCCGACGCGGCGGTGACAGTCGTCGAGTACGGCGACTTCCAGTGCCAGTTCTGCGGTGCGGCGTACCCGAACCTGCACGAGTTGCTGCGGCAGCGGGCCGACACCGTACGGCTGGTCTATCGGTACTTCCCGATCGCCAACGTGCACCCGTACGCCGAACGCGCCGCCGAGACGGCCGAGGCCGCCGGGGTTCGGGGCCGGTTCTGGGAGATGCACGACTGGCTCTACGAGCACCAGGACCAACTCGATCCGGTGCACCTCTCGCTCGGTGTCGAGCAGGTCGGGTTGCCGCCGGACGAGTTGAACGCCGAGGTGGAGAACCGCGCGCACGCGGACCGGGTGCGCCGGGACTTCGTGGGGGGCATCCGCAGCGGGGTGAACGGCACCCCCACCGTGTTCGTCAACGGCGTCCGGCACGACGGCGGGTACGACCTGCCCGACCTGCTGACGGCCGTGGACGCCGCCGCCAACCCCTGACCGCCATCCGCTCAGATCAGCCGCAACTCGCGCGCCCGCCGGACCGCCTCGCGCCGGCGGGTCGCGTCGAGTTTGCGGTAGATGTTGCGGACGTGGGTCTTCACCGTGTTGACCGAGAGGGACAGCTCGCTGGCGATCTCCACGTTGGACAGGATGCTCTGCAGGTAGCGCAGGATGGTCAGCTCCCGCTCGGTGAGGGGCTCGTCGAGCGTGCCCCTCGGCCCGGCAGCCGGCCCGGCGGTGCTCTGCCCCGCGCCCCGCACCAGGTCACTGACCAGCGCGAAGTGCGCGGTGCCCGCGTCCAGGTGGGCGGCCAGCAGGTCCCGCACCTGTGGTTCGGCACGGGTGAAGACCCTTCGGCAGCCCTGCGGCCCGGCCAGGTCCAGTGTCTGCTCCAGGATCCGACCCGCCCGACGCCCGTCCCCGGCGCGCTCGGCCAGCACCGCGTTCAGCAGCCCCGCGTCCAGGCGTACCGGCAGCGGCCAGGCCGTGGCGGCCGGCGCCTGCCAGTCCGGCAGGGTCCGCCCGGCGGCGGCGGGGTCGCCGGCCAGCAGTTGCACCTTCGCCAACATCACCGCGAGCACCGGCTCGGCCCCCTCGTCGGCGGCGCCGGTCAGCAGGTCGCGGGCAGAGTCCAGGTCGCCCCGCACGGCCCGCAGTTCGGCCTCGGCGGCGCGCAGCAGGCCGGCCAACTCGGCGGTGGACGGGCGGTCGGCCAGCACCTCCCGGGCCCGGACTAGCAGCCGCTGGCCGGCCGCCGGGTCGCCGGAGTCGCGGCTCAGCTGCGCCCGGCACAGCGCCGCCACCGCTGCCGCCACCGGTTCGTCGGAGGCGGCGGCCACCCAGTCGTCGCTCATCTCGGGGTCGCCCGCCCAGCCGCCCGCCACGTCGAGCGCCGGGAGGGCGAGGGCGAGGTTCGCCGTAGCCTCCTCAGGCTGGTCGCGCAGCAGCGCCACCACGGCGAGAGCCAGGTACGCGTAGCCGCAGTCGAGCCGACAGGACCAGCCCTTCCGGGGCGGCATGCCGAGGGCGTCCCGGGCCGCCCGCTCGGCCACCCGCAGCTCGCCGCGCACAGCGAGGAGCAGCGCGGCGCGGCTCGCGGCGACCAGCTCGGTACGCGGTCGGTCGGCCTCCCGGGCCGCCGCCCGGGCCCGGACGAACCGGGCGGCGGGCAGCGCGCCGTCGGCCAACTCGACAAGCCCCAGCGCGGTGCCGGTGAACGCCCGCAGGTCCAGGTCGTCGGCCGCACCGCCACCACCGGACGTCGGGGCGGAACCGGACACCCCGGCCGGCACCCGGGTCGGCGTGGCCTCCGCCGGGCGGGTGCGCAGCAGGCGAGCGGCGGCGGCCCGGACCTCAGCGCGGTCGTCGGCGAGCCGGGCGACTGTCAACTCCAGCGCGGTGACCAACCGCAGGAACCGATCCCGGCGCGGCACCGGCAGGCCCGCGGCGTGCCCGGCTGCGGCCCGCAGGTGACCGGTGGCGGCCGGCAGGTCACCGGCGTACGCGCGCTCGGCGGCGCACGCCAACGCCACCTCCGGGTCGGCGCGGATCACCTCCTCCGGTGCTGACGCGGGCGCCGGGGCGTGCACCGGGTCCCGGTCGTAGCGGGTCAGCTCCGGCCAGTGGGCGACGAACAGGTCGCCGGCCAGGTCCCAGCGGCCGGCGGCCAGGGCGTGCCGCAGAGCATCGGCGGGCCGGCCGTCGCCCGCGTACCAGTCGGCGGCCCGGTCGTGCAGCTCGCGAAGCTCGTCGGCGGGCAACCGAGCCAGGTCGGCGCGGAGCAGGTCGGCGAGGAGCGACTCGCACCGGTACCAGGGCGGCCTGGTGTCCTCCCGGTGCAGCAGACCACCGGTCCCGGCCAGGTCGGCCAGCGCCTGCCCGGCGTCGGGGCGGCCGGTCAGGGCTTCGGCCAGGTCGGCGCAGACGCTGTCGACGAGGGCGGTACGGCGCAGCAGGTCCTGCGCGGCAGGGTCGAGCGTCGCGAGCACCTCCTCGTGCAGGTAGCCGGCGATCTCCGGTTGGTCGCCGCCGAACTGCCCCACCCAGCGCTCCGGGTCGGGCTGTCCGCGTACCGCCAGGGCCGCGATGCGCAGCGCGGCCGGCCAGCCGCCGGTGCGCTCCCGCAGCCGGTGCACGGCGGTCGCCGGCAGCGCGGCGGCGTGGGCGGTGAGCAGGTCGGCCACCTCGTCGTCGGTGAACGCCAGCTCGTCCGGGCCGATCTCGGTCAGCTCGCCGGCGAGCCGGAGCCGGTGCAGTGGCAGGTGCAGTCCGGCCCGCGCGCCGATCACCAGACGCAGCCGACGCCCGGCATGCCGCAGCAGGAACTCCAGGCCGGTCAGGGCCGTCGGGTCGGCGACCCGGTGCAGGTCGTCCAGGATCAGCAGCACCGGCCGATCGGCGGCGGCGAGCGTGGCGGCCAGCGCCTCCAACTGGTCGGGGCGCGGCGGCCGGTCGGGCACCGGGCCGCCCTCGGCCGACCCGGTCGCCGAGCGCAGCGCCGCGGCGAGGTACGCCCAGAGCCGGTCGGAGTCGTCGCCGGCCTCCACCGACATCCATGCCGAGACCGGGTCGTCGGAGGACGAAACCGACAGGTCACCGGAGTCAGGGACGACCGCGCCCGGCTCCACGTCGGGCGGCGCGCCGCCCAACCGCGCCCAGGAGGCGAGCAGTGTGGTCTTGCCCCAGCCGGCGGGGGCGGCCACCAGGGTGACCGGTCCCGCGCTGCCCTCGTCCAACCGGCGTAGCAGGCGGGGCCGGGCCACCACCGGCTCCGGCGGCACGGCCGGCGTCAGCCGGGACGCCAACAGCGGTGGCCCCGATGCCGGCTCGACCCGTACGTGATTCTGCTCCGGCACCCAGCCCCACCCCCACCACGCGCTCCGCCCCCGGTCGGCGAGCGGTTACCCGGCGCGGGCCGGTTCACCCCTTCCGGGCGAGCGCGCTTCACCCGGCCCCGACCGACGATCGGGGGACGTGAACCGGGAGGACGGGTGGTACCGATGGGACGGCTGGCGCGGGCGGGACCCGCCATCGGCGGCGCGGCGCTGGCCGGGGCGGCACGGCTGCTGCGCGTACCCCGTCGGGGTGGCCGGCCGGGCGCGGACGGCGGCGCTGCCGCGCGTGGCCGGGGCGGTGCGGACGGGCAGGTCGCCACGGCGGCCCGGTGGGAGGTGGTGACCGTCGACCGGCCGCCGGAGCAGGTGCTTCCGGACGGCCGCTGGCCGGAGCCGCTGCGCCGCCTGGACGGGGCGGTCGAGGTCCGGGTGCGGCCGGCGCCCGGCGACCGGGGCACCGAGCTGGCCGCCCGGCCGCTGGCCGGCGTCACCCCGCCCACCGGCCTGGCCGCGCACCTGGTCGGCGACGACCCGGGTCTGCTGGTCCGCCGGACGCTGCGCCAGACCAAGCAACGGGTGGAGGCCGGCGAGGTGCTCCGCGCGGACCGCTCCGCGCTGGACCGCCCCGAGGTCCACGGGTGAGGGCGCTGTGCTGGGTGGCCGCCGGCGAGCTGGCGGTACGCGAGGTGCCCGACCCGGAGCTGCGCAACGAGCGTGACGTCATCGTCCGGGTCCGGCGCAGCGCCACCTGCGGAGGTGACCTGCCGCTGCTGGCCGGCCGGCACCCGCTGCTGCGGGCCGGCGACGTGCTCGGCGCGGAGTTCCTGGGCGAGGTGGTCGAGGTCGGCCCCGGGGTCCGCCGACACCGCCCCGGCGATCGGGTGGTCGTCGGCGCGGGCGTGGCCTGCGGTGGCTGCTGGTACTGCCGCCGGGGCCTGCACTCCTGCTGCGACAACGCCCATGCCGACCTGGCCAGCGCCGACCCCGAGTGGGCCCGCTCCGACGCCGGCTGCTTCGGCCGGCCCCGGGCGGCGGGCGGCTTCGCGGGCGGTCACGCCGAGTACGTGCGGGTGCCGTACGCCGACGTGAGCGCGTTCCGGGTGCCGGACGCCGTCGACGACGACCGGGCGGTGTTCGCCGCGGATGCGGCGCCGACCGGGTGGCTCGCCACCGAGTTGGGTGCGGTCCGCCCCGGCGACGTGGTGGCGATCTGGGGCGCCGGAGCGGTCGGCCAGATGACCGCCCGGTCGGCGGTGCTGCGCGGCGCCGCCCGGGTGCTGGTCGTGGACCGGCACGAGGAGCGGTTGCGGATGGCCGCGCTTCACTCCGACGCCGAGCCGCTCGACTACCGCCGCACCGACGTCGCCGCCGAGCTGCGCGACCGCAGCGGTGGGCGCGGGCCGGACGTGTGCGTGGTGGCGGTCGGCACGCCGCCGGCCCGATCGAGGGCCGACCGGTTCACCGGCCAGCACGCCGACCGACCGGACGCGCTGCGGGAGGCCGTACACGCGTGCCGCAAGAGCGGCGTGGTGGTGGTGCTCGGCGGGACGGGCGGGTTCGTCGACGCGTTCCCGTTGGGTGCGCTGGCCGAGCGCCGGCTCACCCTGCGCGGCGCCGCTCGGCCGGATCTGCGGGACGTGCCGATGCTGCTGGACCGGATGGCCCGCGACGAGCTGCGGACCGAACACCTGGCCACCCACCGGCTGCCGTTGGCGCGGGGCCCCGAGGGGTACGCGCTGTTCCGGGACCGGGCCGACGGCTGCGTACGCGCTGTGTTCACGCCCTGACCGGCCCCTCGTGATCACCTCATCGTCGGCGGTGGATGACAGACTCCGGGGATGGCCGTGGAGCGAACGTACGACGTGGTGTTGTTCGGAGCGACCGGGTTCACCGGCGGTCTGACAGCTGAATACCTGGCCCGACATGCGCCGGCCGAGCTGCGCTGGGCGCTGGCCGGGCGCAACCCGCAGCGCCTCGCCGCCGTCCGCAATCGGCTCGCCACGATCGACCCGCGCCTGGCCGACCTGCCGCTGCTGACCGCCGACGTGACCGACGCCGACTCCCTAAGGGCGGTGGCGGAGAGCGCCCGGGTGGTGGCCAGCACTGTCGGCCCGTTCATCCACCACGGGGAGCCGCTGGTCGGGGCCTGCGCCCGGGCCGGCACCGACTACCTGGACATCACCGGCGAGCCGGAGTTCGTCGACCTCATGTACGTGCGTCACCACGCCGAGGCGACAAGCACCGGCGCGCGGCTGGTGCACGCCTGCGGCTTCGACTCCGTCCCGCACGACCTGGGCGTCTGGTTCACCGTCAAGCAGCTGCCCGCCGACGTGCCGATCACTGTGGACGGGTACGTGCGTGCCGGCGGCCGGTTCTCCGCCGGCACCTACCACTCGGCGCTCACCGCGTTCTCGCGTACCGGGCAGGCCAGCCGGGCCGCCCGGGACCGTCGGGCGGTCGAGCCGCGCCCCACCGACCGTCGGGTCCGGGCGGTGCCCGGCCGGCTGGCCCGCTCGGCGGAGCTGGGCAGCTGGGCGGTGCCGCTGCCGACCATCGACCCGCAGGTGGTCCGCCGCTCGGCCGCGGCCCGGCCGGAATATGGTCCGGATTTCCGCTACCGGCACTTCGCGGCGGTGAAGCGGCTGCCCACCGTGCTGGCCGGCGCGGCGGGGCTCGGCGCGCTGATCGGGTTGATGAAGCTGCCGCCCAGCCGACGCTGGTTGCTCGGCCGGCTCTCGTCCGGGCAGGGGCCCACCGCTCAGCAGCGGGCGTCGTCCTGGTTCCGGGTCCGGTTCGTCGGCACCGGCGGCGGGCAGCGGGTGGTCACCGAGGTCGCCGGGCGTGACCCCGGCTACGACGAGACGGCGAAGATGCTCGCCGAGTCGGCGCTGTGCCTGGCGCTCGACGAGTTGCCGCCGACCGCCGGCCAGCTCACCCCGGTCGCCGCGATGGGTGACGCGCTGCTCGACCGGCTCGTCCGGGCCGGTCTCACCTTCCGGGTGTTGGGCCGCTCGGCTTGACCCTCAACCGGGTCGAGGGGGCAGGATGCCCGGCGTGAGCGACCTGCACAGCATCGGCGAGCTGGCCCGGGCCAGCGGCCTGACCGTCAGCGCCCTGCGCTTCTACGACTCGGCGGGGGTGCTGGAGCCGACACTTGTCGACCCGGTGACCGGCTACCGCTGGTACACCGAGGAGCAGATCGCCCCGGCCAGGCTGGTGGCCGGGCTGCGGCGGATCGGCATGCCGGTGCCGGAGATCGCCGCCGCGGTACGCGCCGAGCCGTCCGTGGTGCACCACCTGCTCGACGTGCACCTGCGCCGGCTCGCCGACGGGCTCAGCGACGCCCGCCGCGAGGTCGACAGGCTCCGGGCCCTGCTGGACCCGGCCCCGCCGACCGCCACCACGTTGCTGATCTCCCCCGCCGCCCTGGCCACGGCGCTCGACGCGGTGCGCTTCGCCGTCACCGTCGACCCGGAGCTGCCGATGCTCGCCGGCGTGCTGTTCGACGTGGAGCCCGACGGCGTCCGGCTGGTCGCCACCGACAGGTACCGGCTCGCGCTGGCGCGGGCCGCGGCCGACGTCGACGGAGCACCGGTGCGGGTGTTCGTCCCGGTGGCGCTCGTCGACCAGCTCCGGCCACTGCTCGACACCGCCGACACCTGGCCGGTCCGGCTGACAGTTGCCGGCGCGGACCTGCGGGTGCGGGTGGCCGAGCGCACCGTGACCGGCACCGCCCTGCCGTACGACTTCCCGGACTACCACCGGCTGCTGCGCAAGTCCGTCGGTGAGCGGCCGACCGCGCGCCGGATCCCGGTGGACGTTGCCACCCTGCGCGCCGCGCTGGCCGACCCGGCGGCCCCCACTGTCGCCCGTGACCACGACGGCACGACCCGGGCGGTCACCGTGCTCGGCGTCGACGACCAGGGCGGGCTGCGGCTGCTCCCCTCCGCCGACCTGGGCTCCGACGCGCTGCGGGTCGGGGTGGACGGTGGTTACCTGCTGGACGCGCTGAACGCGGCCGGCGGGCCGCAACTGGTGCTGGAGCTGGACGGGCCGATCGCCCCGCTGGCCGTCCGCCGACCGGACGACGCGGACACCTACTCGGTGCTCATGCCGATCCGGCTCTGAGGCGGCGGCCAGCACTCCCCGTCCAGGGAGGAAAAGCCCGCGACGGTAGCATCTGGTGGTTCACCTGTGAACCCCGGACGGAGGCGTACGGAGCAGCATGCTCGACATGGAGTTGATCCGGAAGGATCGCGAGGCGGTGGCGACCGCGCTGGCGAAGCGTCTGGATCCCGCCGAGGTCACCCGGGCCCTGGACGAGATCCAGCGGCTCGACCAGGAACGCCGCGCCCTGATCACGGAGATCGACGCCGAGCGGCAGCGCCGCAAGGCCGAGGCCCGGGCGTACGCGCAGGCGAAGCGGGCCGGCGAGGAGCCGCAGGCCGCCGCGCCGGAGGCGGAGCGTAAGCAGCTCGCCGAGCTGGAGTCCCAGCTGGACGAGGTGCAGGCCCGGCTGCGCGACGCGATGAGTGAGCTGCCCAACCTGCCCAGCGACGATGTCGTGGCCGGCGGCAAGGAAGCCAACCGGGTGGTGAAGACCTTCGGTGAGCCGCCGGTGATCGAGAAGGTCCGCGACCACGTGGAGCTGAGCCGCGCGCTGGGCCTGGTCGACTACGAGCGCGGCGTCAAGCTCGGCGGGTCCGGTTTCTGGATCTACACCGGCGTCGGGGCCCGGCTGGAGTGGGCGCTGCTCAACTACTTCGTCGACCAGCACATCAAGGCCGGCTACGAGTTCCTGCTCCCGCCGCACCTGCTGCTGGACTCGGCCGGCTTCGCCGCCGGGCAGTTCCCCAAGTTCTACGACGACGTCTACCACCTGGATTCGGCGTCCGCCCCACGTGGCCAGTTCCTGCTGCCCACGTCCGAGACGGCGATCCTCGGCGCGTACCAGGACGAGATCCTGGAGACCCCGAAGCTGCCGCTGAAGGCATTCGCGTACACCCCGTGCTACCGGCGGGAGTCGGCCGGCTCGCACTCGGACGAGCGCGGCACGGTGCGCGGCCACCAGTTCAACAAGGTGGAGATCTTCCAGTTCACTCTGCCGGAGCAGGCGGACGCGGCGCTGGAGGAGATGCTCGCCCACGCCGAGAGCCTGGTCGAGGGGCTGGGTCTGCACTACCAGCGCACGCTGCTCTCGGCCGGTGACGCCAGCGCCTCGATGAAGAAGACCCTCGACATCGAGGTGTGGATGCCGAGCACCGGCAAGTACAAGGAGGTGTCGTCGGTCTCCTGGGCCGGCGACTACCAGGCTCGTCGGGCCGCCATCCGCTACCGCGAGCCGGGCGGCAAGCAGACCCGCTTCGTGCACACCCTCAACGGGTCGGCGCTGGCCACGAGCCGGCTCTTCCCGGCCATCCTGGAGCAGTACCAGCAGGCCGACGGCAGCGTCCTGATCCCCAAGGTCCTGCAGGACCGCCTGGGCACCGACCGGCTGACCCCCCTGCGTTAGCCGGCCCCCGCAGCATCGGACGGCGGCGGGGGCCGGTGCGTCCGCACCGGTCCCCGCCGCCGTCCGTTCGAGCCACGGGTGTCACACCGTGCTCAATCCCGCCGGTTCAGGCACCGAACACCTCCGCGTGGGTCAGCCGGGCGTCACCGGGCTGCCAGTCGGCGACCGCGATCGCCACGTACCGTCCGGAGGACCTGGTCGAGATGGTCGTCTCGGGTCGCGGCTTCGGGACCGAGGCGACCGTCACGTAGCCGAGTCCGTCGGCCGAGGTGGCCACGGTGATCGGCCGCCGCCGACCGGGGGTCCAGGTCAGGCGGACCGATGCCAGATCCCGGAGCGATCCGAGGTCGATCACTAGTCGGCCGTTCGGGCCGGGTTGCCAGGCGGTCCCCGGGTCGCCGTCGACGGCGGCCGACGGGTCGGTCATGCCGGCCGGGAGCGGTGACGTCGGGTAGGTCGTCCGGGACCGGGCCAGGTCGCTGGTCGGCGTCACCGTCCCGCCCGCGAACGCGACATCCCTGCTGCGTCCCGCGGGGACCGTCACTCGCTGCCGGACGCCGCCGGCCGCGGACTCCAGTTGCACCATGACGATGTGCCCGGCGGGTGCGGTGATTCGCAGGTGGTGCGAGTCGGTGACGTCGAACCGGGTACCGGCGGGGATCGCCTTCCCCGGCTGTGCCGCGGTCGCGGTGAACCGGGGCGGCTCGACGCGTGCGGTGGCGGCGGCAAGGTCGACCTGGTAGTCGGTGGTCCCCGAGCCGGTGACCTGGCTTCCGTGGTACAGCCGCAGCGTGGCGCGCTGCGGAAGCGTGACGGCCGCCGTGATGTCGTCGTCGGACAGGTTGAACAGGCTGAGGTATCCGTCGGCGTCACTCACCCGCAACGCCTCCGGACCCCCGCTGGGCAGAGTTCGAGACGCCGCGGCGGCCAGGGCCGACCTGTTCGCGCCCGCGTACCCCTCGATGATCAACCGAGTGCTGCCGGTGGCCGGTCCGCTGGACAGGGTGACGGTGGTGGCGGTCACGGTGATCGGATTCTGGGCGTTGTGGACCACCAGACCCGCTCGTCCGTCGACGTCGAGCCAGGAGCCGGTGATGGTCGGGCTGTCCGGCACCACCGCCGCGTCGCTCCAGTCGGTGCCGTCCAGAGAGGTCTGGATGACGTAGCGGGTGCCGTACGCGGCCTCCCAGTCCAGGCGTACGGCGCTGATGTCGATGGACTCGCCGAGGTCGATGGCGAGCCAACTGTCCGCCCGGGCGCGTTCCTCGCGGGCGACCGCCCAGCGGGTGCCGGAGTTGCCGTCGGTCGCGCGCGCTGCGGGGTAGGCGGGGTCGGCGGACGAGGCCGTGGTGGGCCGGCCGATGGCGAGGTCGACCCCGCCGGCGTCGAGCACGGCGAAGGCGAACAGCGAGTAGCCGTACTGGTTGACGGGGGATCGGCCGAGCATCCGCACGTACCGGGCTGGACGAGGCGCGAAGCTGATCTGGTCGGTTCCGCCGTCGCCGACGCCCTGTTGTCCGGCCAGGGTGACGGACCCCTGTTCGCCGGTGAAGGTACGGGTGCCGGTGAGCCCGGGTACGCCGGGCATGTCCAGGTTGAACAGGGTGAGCGCGCCCTCGTCGGCACCGATGCCGGTGGTGGCGTACACGACCGTTCCGGTGGGCAGCGTGACGTATCCGGCGGTGCCGCCGGCGACGCGGAGAACGGTCGCCGTGGCGTCGGCACCGTCCCGGGCCACGGTGTACGCGGCGGAGGTGCGGCCGAGGACCGGCGCGGACTGCCTCGGCAGCAGCGAGGCGGCCCGGGTGTCGAACAACCAGTTGTCGTGGGCGGGGGCCCACTGGAACGAGACGAATCCGGTCTTGCTGACCGCCGCGGCGAAGGCGGTCGCTGTCTGGTGGGCGGTCAGCCCGGCCTGCTCCCCGAAGTCCCTGGTGCCCGCCGCCGCCGCGAAGAACGCGGTGCTGGCGACCGGCTGGACCACGCCGCCGTTGGCTGCCCGCCAGGCATGGAAGAGATAGCTGATGGCGAGTTCGGCCCGGGCCTCGGGCTCGTACTTCGGCTCGCCGCTGAACTTGGTGAGCCGATTCTCGGGCGGGTAGTTCAGGTAGGGCATGAGCCGGTCGGCGAGGTCCGCCTCGGCCCGGGCGGCGTGCCGGTCGCCTTGGACCTGCGCGAGGAAGGCGAGCGGCAGGACGTCACGGCCGTACAGGTGGTAGCGGTCCGCGACCATCGGCATGAAGGGTTCGCCGGCGTCGCTGGCCAGCAGCCGCATGGTCCGCCACAGCTGGGCGCCGCTGGGCTGCCGGGTGAGTGCCTCGGGGAGCGGTTGGCCGGCGGCCATGAAGTGCGCCGCGGTACGACCCGCGGTGCGCCACAGTTCCTCCTGGTAGTGCGGGCCGAAGGAGCCGTGGTTCTCGACCAGGAACGTGTCGTGGATGTTGTGGGCGGTGTTCCAGTCCGCGACCGCCCGCCCGTCGACGACGGCGGGGTTGGCACGGTCGGCTGCCGGTAGTCCGTTCGCGTTGAGCGTCCACGTCAGGAACCGCTCGCGCCACGCCGCGGCTGCGGGGTCGTCCGGCGCCCAGGCCAGGCCGGGCGCGATCGCCTGGGCGTAGACCCCCATCTCCTCGAGCTTGGTGTCACCGATCCAGCCACCGGTGAGGCCGTTCGGCGTCCAACTGCCACTCAGCGGGTCGTTACCGGTGCCGAGGGAGTGGGCGTACGCGGCCTGCCCACGGGCGATGCGGTCAACGTTGTTGCGGGTCACCTCGTCCAGTTCGGACCACAGCAGTCGGGCGGCCAGGACGAAGTACAGCTCGAAGGTGCTGTCCCAGAAGAGCTGTCGGCCCCACTCGGTGCCGCCGGCGAGCCGGTTGGTGGCCGCAAATCGGCGGATGGTGGCGACGGTACGGGCGTGCAGCGTGTCCCGGTCGACGCCTGCTGCCGCCGCGTCGTACCCGGGCGAGGTGAGCAGGACCGCGTTACCGAGGACGACCGCGAACCTGAAGTCCGCGAGGCGGTACGCGTTGATCGCCGGATCCCACTGCTCCTCGGACCATCGGGTGTGGGCGAGCAGCAGCGCGTGGTAGGTGTTGGCAACCGGGCCGGTGGCCGCAGCGTATGACGTGGTGGCGGCTGGCGCGGCTTGGGCGGTGGCGGCGGGTCGGGCGATGGCGAGTCCAGCGCCGACGGCGCTGCCAAGGATGAGGAGCCGCCGCCTGCTCAACTCGAATTCGGATATACGCATGGTGGCCCTTCGGTGTGACAACGTTGTCAGACAGACTCTGACGATCGTTTCCGGATGTCAAGACCAACGCCGTCGCCTCAGGGTTGACGAGGGCGGTGGGCGCGCTTCGCCACGAGCGCGGCCAGGAGCAGGGTGGCCAGGGCGGCCAGCAGCACCGCCGGGCCGATCCGGTCGAGGGCGTCGGCCAGGGCTCGCTGGACCTGGGCGGTCACCCGGATGACCGGGTCGTGCAGCGCGTCGCGGCGGCCGGCGGCCAGGCGCAGCTCGTACCAGCCGTACCAGGCGACGTAGCCGCCGGCGAGCAGCAGCACCAGGCCACTGAGGCGGGGCACCAGCGCGCCCGCGACGCGCAGCCGGGCCACCAGGCCGTCGCGCAGCAGCGCCACCCCGAGCGCGGCGACCGCGACCACCAGACCCATGCCGAGGGCGTACGCGCCGAACAGAGCCAACCCCTGGCCGGTCGAGCCGGCCTGGAGGCTGGTCACCACGATGGCCAGGAACGGTGCGATGGCGCAGCCGAGCGACGCCAGCGCGTACGCCGCGCCGAACAGCGCCATCGACGGCCAGGACCGGGTCAGTCGGGGCGCCCGGGCGGACCAGCCGGGGGCAGGCAGCCGCCGACCGGCGAGCAGCCAACAGCCGGCCAGGACCAGCAGCACGCCGAGCGCCACGGTCAGCCACGGCAGCCGGGGCCGCAGCCAGCCGGCCAGCGGCGCGAGCGCCAGCCCGAACGCGCCGAAGACCAGCACGTACCCCACTGTCAGCCCGGCCGCCGCGGTGAGCGCGCGGCCGACCGCGCCGCGGGTGTCCGACCCGGCGACCAACAGCGAGAGGTACGCGGGCAGCAACGCGAAGCCGCACGGGTTGACCGCGCCGAGCATGCCGGCGGTCAGCGCGAGCAGCAGTGTGGCGGTCACGCCCCGGCCAGTGCGGCGACCTTTGCGGTGAGCGCCTCACCGTCCAGGAAGCCCTGGTGGACGATCGCGCCGCTCCGGTCGATGATCACGAAGATGCTCTGCTCGGTCACCTTGAACCGCTTCCAGAGCGCGCCCTTGCCGTCCTCGATCTGCGGCGTCGCGCCGAGGTCGAACTCGGTGACGAACTCCTTCATGGCCTTCCGTTCGCCCAGCCCGGCGACGCCGACGATCGGCACGGTGTCCCGGTACCGGGGTGCGATCTCGGCCACCGTCCAGGCCTGGCTGGCGCAGGTGGCGCACCACGGCGCCCAGAACCACAGCACCACCGGCTTGCCGGCGAGCTGCGCCGCGTCGAACGTGGCCCCGCCGAGTGTGGTCCCGGTGAAGCGCAGCACGTCCGGGACCTGCGCCGCGGGTGGTCCGCCGGTCGCCGCGCCGGTCGGTGTGGGCGCGGCGCCGGTCGGGGTTGCGGCCGGGGCGGCGGCGACGGGCCCTCCCGGCGCGGTGCCGGTGCAGGCGGCGGTGCCGAACAGAGCCACCACCAGCGCCCCGGCGGTGGCCGCTCGGCGCAGTCGCCCGGCCCCCGTCCACGCCATGCCGATCCGCATCCGCTTCTCCGTTCCGGTCCGGAAGGGACCCTTGCTGCGCCTGAGGCTTCGCTACTCGGCTTTGGCGAGTCGGAGAGCCAGCTCCGGGCAGACCTTGACCGCCTTCAGCGCGCCCTCCCGCAGCCAGGTCGGCACGGGGGTGGCCGGGAAGGCGGGATATCCGTTCGCGTCGAGCCGGATGAAGTCCGGTACGACGTGCGCGCACAGGCCGTGCCCGTCACAGCGCGACCAGTCCAGGGTGAGCTTCTGCGGGTTCGCGTCGGGTGCGCCCGGCAGCCCCATCACGCCCTTGACCCGTCGGCCGCAGCCGTCGCCGGTGCTGTGCAGCCGCAGGTCCTCGGCGAAGACCTCGATCGCGGAGAGCGCGAACCGGGCGGTGCCGTCCGGGTGGCTGCACGCGCCCCGGCCTCTCACCTCGCCGGCGGCGGCGCGTACCACCTCCGCCGGTTGGCTGCCGGCGACGGCCAGGTCGACAGCGCGGGCCAGGTCCGGCAGGCCCATCTTGCACGGCCCGCACTGCCCGGCGGACTCGCCGGCCAGGTAACGCACCACCTGGGCGGCCTCGCCGAGCGGGCAGGTGTCGACACCGAGCGGGACGATGATGCCCGCGCCGAGGGTGCCGCCGACCGCGGCCAGCCCCTTGCGGGAGACCTCGGCCTTCTCCGCCGCCTCCGGAGTGATCCACTTGCCGTGGTAGCCGCCCATCAGGATGCCCTGGACGTCCGGCACCTCGCACAGGTCGAGGACGTCGCGCAGCGGCATGCCGGCGGTGCACTCCACCACTGCCGGTCGACCGGCCGCGCCGGTCACGGTGAGCAGCACGGTGCCTGGCTCGTCGTCGGTGCCGAGCGCCGCGTACTCGTACGGGCCCAAACGGGCGCCGACGGCGAGCTGGGCGTACGTCTCGGCGTTGGACAGCAGGGTGGGCAGGCCGCTGACCCCGGAGTCGCTGGAGCGCTTCTTGGTGCCCGGCGGAATGTGCGGCAGCCCGTTGATCCCGTTGACAAGTGCGCCGCCCTCGCCGGAGATGAACCGGTGCGGCACGGTGACGATTGTCGTCTGCACCGGCATCCGGCGCTCCTCGAGCGCGTCCATCAGCGAGTCCCGGCCGACCCCGTCGTCCGCCACACCGATCACGATCTCGTCGGCGTCCAAGGCGTACGCGGCCAGCGCCGCGCCGTCCAGGATCAGGTGCGGGGCGCGGGTCAGCAGCACCTTGTCCTTCCAGCTGGCCGGCTCCCCCTCGGTGGCGTTGACCACCACCACGGCGGCGAGGTCCTGCCGCTCGCAGGACTCCAGCACCGCGCGCAGTTTGCGGGCGAACGGGAACCCCGCGCCGCCCTTGCCCTTGAGCTGCATGCCCTCGGCGAGCTGGAGCAGTTGCGCGGGCTCCATCGGGCCGATGGGCCCGTGCACCTCCTCGTGCGCGAGCAGGTCGAGTCGGCCGTACTCGGCGAAGCCGGCGGTGAGTCGGGGCTCGCCCACACAGGCGACCGGTGGCACGGCGGTGCGCATCACTTCGCCTCACCCCGCAGCCCGGCCCAGTACGCCCCGTCCACAGCGTCGGCGCTGGCCTTGCGGCGCTTGGACCGGCCCTCGCCGGCTGCCCGGCGCGCACGGCGGGACGCCAGGTCGACAAGGGTCGGGGTGTCGTCGACGGGCGGCGGCACCTCGTCCGGCACGTACCGGGCCGGCGGACGCCAGTAGTCCGGCTCCTCGGGCAGGTCGTCCTCGACGCTGTGCCGGCCGCTGCCGCTGCGCGGCGCCGACGAGATGGGGCTGCTGGAGACCGGGCCGACCGAGATCGGCTCGACGGAGATCGGGCCGGCGGAGATCGGTTCGTCGGCCTGCCACCGGCGCGGGCTGTCCCACGGCTCCTCGGGCTCGTCGAGGGTCGGCTGCGGCGGTGCCGAGTAGCGGCTGCCGTCGTCCTCGCTGCGGGACCGGCGACGGGACCGCTCAGAGGTGATTTCGTCGGCGCGTCGCCGGCGGGTCGGCACGTCCTCGTCCCGGGTACGGGAGGCGCGTCGCCGGGTCACCGGCTCCAGCTCCTCCTCGTCACGTCGGCGGGTGCCGGTCTCCTCCACGCTGCGGCGAGCCAATCGGCTGGTCGTGGTCTCCTCGGCCCGCCGGCTGCGCGAGGACCGTTCGGTGTCGCGGCGCGCCGCCGGCTCCTCTTCCCGCCGACGTCGGCTCGGCCGGGTCGGCTCGACGAGGGAACCGGGCTCGGGCACCACCGGGACGGTGAACCGTTCGGGGTCACGTCGCGCGGCCGGCGCGGCCCAGGTGGCGGTGGTGGTGTCCGCCCAGGCGGGACGCTTGTCGGCGGCCTTGCTGCGCCGACCCAACCCGGCCAGCAGCGATCGGGCGGTCTTCGCCTCCTCGGCCCGGCCGACCATCACCGCGTTGCGCACCGCCGCCTGGTGCTGCTCGCGGCTGCGTCGACCGATGCTGACCGAGAACCGGACCAGCAGGGCCAGCACCACCAGCAGGATGCAGCCGAGGTAGCTGAACATCACCCATGGCGCTGCGGCCCGACCGGCGTTGAGGCCGTGAAAGACAGCGAACGGCCAGGCCAGGTACGCGACGGAGTGCAGCGTGCGCCACAGCCACTTCGGACCGACGCCGGCGAAGCGGGCCCGGATGATGCCGGTCCAGATCACGCTGACCATCAGCAGGGCGGCCACCGTGCCGAGCCCGACGTAGAGCCCTCGGCCGCCGACGAACGGCACCAGCGCGTCGGTCGCCGCCGCCCGTCCGGTGGCGATCTTGGTGAGGACGTGGAAGCCGAGGCCGGCCACGCCGAGCACGCCGGTGGCCCGGTGCGCCGACTGCATCAGCACCCGGTGCGGGATGCGCAGCACCAGCCGGTCGGTGGCGAGCAGGCCGAGCATCACGGTGAGGCTCAACGCCACCAGGGAGATCACCCCGGCGAAGAACTCGGTGAAGAAGAAGCCGTACGCGTACGCCGTCTGGCCGACGCCGGTCAGCATGATCGCCGCCCAGAGCGCGGCCAGCGCCGATGCGATCAGCATGCCGACCGCCGGCCGCGAGGGGGTTCGCACCCCCCGACTGCTGGCGCTGGTCCGGACGGTAGCCGCCTTCTTGTCCTGCTGTGCCCGGGCCATCTGCTCCTCGATCGTCTCGCGGCGGCGTACCACCGGCCGACCCCTGCTCCCCCATCCAGTACGGACCGGCGGGGCGCGCGGATCACCCGGCGACGGAAATTTCTGGGCGGAAATCGAACCGAGGGGCGCGGCAGTGCGTTGTGCTCGATCCCACCGACCGATCTGGACAGTGACAAGCATCCATGCATTGACAGTGGCTGCAACACGCTTGTAACCTTTCAGCAAATTTCAGCCAGGCTTGCAAGATTCCGGCAATCTGGCTCTCCCCCACCGCACCACCACCCCCCGCTCCCGTCAGGAGTCCCCATGCACCGACGTCGACGCGGCTCGGCGCTCCTCGCCCTCGGCCTGATCGCCAGCCTGCTCGTCCCCGCCACCGTGACGGCACCCCCGGCCGTTGCCGCCCCGTCCGGCGGCAAGAAGGTCATCGTCCAGCTCTTCGAGTGGAACTGGCAGTCGGTAGCCAGCGAGTGCCAGAGCACCCTCGGCCCGAAGGGTTACGGCTACGTGCAGGTCTCGCCCCCGCAGGAGCACGTGCGGGGCAACCAGTGGTGGCTGGCGTACCAGCCGGTCAGCTATCGGGTCGAGTCCCGCAAGGGCACCCGGGCCCAGTTCCAGTCGATGGTGAACACCTGCCACGCGGCCGGGGTCAAGGTGATCGTCGACGCGGTGATCAACCACATGTCCGGTCAGGACAACGGCGGCACCGGCTGGGCCGGCTCGTCCTACTCGCACTACGACTACCCGGGCATCTACCAGACCCAGGACTTCCACTACTGCGGACGCAACGGCGGCGACGACATCGCCAACTACAACGACCGGTACGAGGTGCAGAACTGCGAGCTGGTCAACCTCTCGGACCTGTTGACCGAGTCGGACTACGTGCGTACGAAGATCGCCGCGTACCTCAACGACCTGCTCTCGCTCGGCGTCGACGGCTTCCGACTGGACGCCAGCAAGCACATGCCGGCCGCCGACATCGCAGCCATCAGGGGCAAGCTGTCGCGCTCCGCGTACCTCGTGCAGGAGGTCATCTACGGCGCCGGCGAGCCGGTCCAGCCGACCGAGTACACCGGCAACGGTGACGTGCACGAGTTCCGCTACGGCAAGGACCTGGCCCGGGTGTTCCGCTCCGAGAGGTTGGCGTACCTGCGCAACTTCGGCGAGGGCTGGGGGCACCTGCCCACCGGCCCGGCCTCGGTGTTCGTCGACAACCACGACACCCAGCGCGACTCCGGCGGGGTGCTGACCTACCGCGACCGGGGCATCTACGCGCTGGCGAACGCCTTCATGCTGGCCTGGCCGTACGGCTCCCCGACCGTCATGTCCAGCTACACCTTCAGCAACCGGGACGCCGGCCCGCCGTCGGACGGCGCCAACAAGACGCTCAACACCACCTGCTACTCCGGCTGGGAGTGCGAGCACCGCTGGCCGGTGATCGCCAACATGGTCGGCTTCCGCAACGCCACCGAGGGCGCCGGCGTGGCCAACTGGTACGACAACGGCAACAACCACATAGCGTTCAGCCGCAGCGGCAAGGGCTTCATCACCGTCAACGACGAGGACGCCGCGGTGAACGGCCGCTCCTACTACACGGGGCTGCCCGCCGGCCGATACTGCGACGTCATCCACGGCACGTACGCGGGCGGCACGTGCAGCGGACCGGTGGTCACGGTGGACGGTAGCGGTTGGTTCGCGGCCAACGTGCCGGCGCACGACGCCGTGGCCATCCACATCGGCGCACGAATCTGATTCGACCCGGGGCCTCCGGGCGGCGGGTCTCGCCGAACCGGGGGCCCCGAAGCGTCCGCCACTATAGAGTGGTTTCGTGTCGTTTGACCGAAAGACTCCGTACCGTCGTCGCGTCTTCTGGGTGGCCGCTGCGATCGGCGTACCCGCGCTGCTGGTGACCGCGCTGCTGGTCGGCCAGGCCCTCACCCCCAGCTCGACGGCCCCCGACGACCGCAACGTGGTGGTGGCCGACCCGACACCGAGCAGTGTGGAGCAGAGCCCGGAGGAGTCGGTCCCCCCGGCCGCGCCCGCCCCGGACGGGCTGCCGGTGGTCGACTACGACCCCGCACCCGGAGGGTTCCCCGCCGATCCGCACACCATGGACGTCACGCCGCTGACCGACGGCGCGCACCCCACCCGACGGATCGCCGCGTACGACGCACCCGGCGGTCGGCCACGCGCCTTCCTCGAACCGACCATCCGCGGTGTCGAGCTGACCATGCCGATCACCCAGCGGCGCGCCGGCTGGACCGCCGTCCTGCTGCCCTCGGCCAACCGCCGGCTCGCCTGGCTGCCGCCCGGCGGGTTCGAGACGGTGCCGCTGCGGGACCAGATCGTGGTGGAACGCAAGGTCCACCGACTCACCTGGTACCGGGCCGGCAAGGCGGTGCGCTCCTGGGAGGTCAGCCTCGGCCAGTCGGGCCAGGAGACTCCACTCGGGCGGACCTTCATCCTGGGCCGCACCCCACCGCCGGAGGAGGTCTATGGCGGGGTGGACATCTACGCCCTCGGTTCGGTGCCCGACGACCCGGAGTCGGTGCCGTCCGGGCTGCGCGGCGCGCACATCGGGGTGCACACCTGGAGCCACGACGGCGAGCTGGGCGAGAACACCACGAACGGCTGTATCCGGCTGACCCGCAGCGGTCAGCGGGAACTGCTCGCCGAAGTGCGTCCCGGCAGCAGCGTCGTCGTGGTCGACCAACTTGCCGCCCCGCCGCCGACCGCCTGAGCGCCGGCACGCGCTGTCACTCGCCGAGCAGCCAGCCGTTCTGCTCGGCGACCCGGATCGCGTCGGCCCGGTTGCGGGCACCGGTCTTGCCGATCGCTGCCGACAGGTGGTTGCGTACCGTCCCCTCGGAGAGGTGCAACGCCCTGGCCAGGTCGGCGGCGCTGCCACCGCCGCGAGCGGTGCGCAGCACCTCGGTCTCCCGCTCGGTCAGCGGACTGACCCCGGCGGCCAGCGTCTCCGCGGCCAGCGTCGGGTCGACCACCCGCAGGCCGGCGTGCACCCGGCGGACCGCGTCGGCGAGCTGCCGGGCCGGGGTGTCCTTGACCACGAAACCGCTCGCACCGGCCTCCATCGCCCGACGCAGGTAGCCCGGTCGGCCGAAGGTGGTCACCACCAGCACCCGGCAGGTCGGCAGCGCGGCGCGCAACGCCGCGGTGGCGGCGATCCCGTCCAGGCCGGGCATCTCCACGTCCAGCAGGGCGACGTCCGGGGACCTGCGTCGAGCCTCGGGCACCACCTCGTCGCCCCGGCCGACCTCGGCGACCACTGTCAGGTCCTCCTCCAACGAGAGCAGGGCGGCCAGCGCGCCCCGGACCAGCGCCTGGTCGTCGGCGAGCAGCAGCCGGATCGGCGTGGACCCGCCGCTCACCGGGCCTCCCCCGGCGCGTGCACCCGCAACAGAAACCCGTCACCCTCCGGGCGACGACCGACGGTCACCACCGCGTCCAGCCGCCGCGCCCGCTCCCGCAGGCCGACCAGCCCGTGCCCGCTCGGGTCGGGAGTGGACGGGCCACGACCGTCGTCACTGATCTCGACCCGATCCGGGTGTACCCGGATCACGCAGCACCGCGCCCCGCTGTGCCGGACCACGTTCGTCACACCTTCCCGTACCGCCCAGCCGAACAACCGGTCCCACTCCTCCGGCAGCTCCGGCACCTCGGCCGACACGTCCGCCGCGATGCCCGCCGCGGCCAGCGCGGAGCGGGCGCCGGCCAGCTCGGCGGCGAGGCTTACCTCGCGGTACGCCCCGACCGTCTGTCGGACGTCGGCCAACGCGGCCCGGGCCAGCGCCTCCACCTCGGCGATCTCGGCGGCGGCCCGCTCCCGGTCGACAGCGATCAGACGCCCGGCCAACTCGGCCTTGATCGCCACCACGGTCAACGAGTGGCCCAGGATGTCGTGCAGGTCGCGGGCGGCGCGGGACCGCTCCTCGGCGACCGCGAGCCGGCCAATCTCCTGCTGGGCGGCGCGGAGTTCGCTGTTGCGCTGGGCCAACTGGGAAACCCCGAACATGGCGAACGAGGCGAGCAGCACCGCGAAGACGATGCCGTTCTCCGCCTCCCACCCCGGCACCAGCCAGGACGCCAGCACGGGGGTCACCGCGCAGAGCACCACGGCGGCCAACGCCTCCCACGGCGGCAGCAGGAACACCGCCGCCGCGGCCACGTAGACCAGTGTGGCCAGCCAGTCCCCGCCGGTACCCGGGAGGCTGGCCAGGCCCACCGCGAGCAGCAGCGCCAGCCCGGCCCGCGCCCGGCCCGCCGGAACGGGCAGCAGGGACTGGCGCAGCTTGCGGGCCCACTGGAACAGCAGCACGTAACCGACGCCGAAGACGACCAGGGCCACCACACCGAGGACCCGCCGCCACAGCTCCGGCTGGTGCAGCGCGGTGGCGAGCGGCACGTTGAGGAAGAACAGCCAGACGGCGGCCAGCAGCCAGCCGGTGATCCGCCAGTGGCGGCTCACCGGCCAGGGCTGCCCGGTCGAGAAATCCATCGGGTTCACGCTAGCGGTCGCGGCCGGTCAGACCCGCGCGGTGTCCCGGCGGAACAGCCGGGCCGCGCCGACGCCGAAGAGCAGCGCCCAGACGACGAGGTTCGCCACCGCCGCCATGCTCACCCCGTCACCGGTCAGTGGGGCGCGGGCCAGCACGCCCATGCCGTACACCGGGGTGAACTTCGCGACCTGCTGGAGCACGTCCGGCAGCACCTCGACCGGGACGAACAGCCCGCCGAACATGGCCAGCACCGCCAGGACCGGGCCGATGATCTGCATGACGTTCTCGGCCGGCGCCAGGTAGCCGATGAAGAGACCGAACGCGGCGAAGACCAGCGAACCCACCCAGGCGGCGAGTCCGGACAGCAGCCAGACGTACGCCGGGACGCGGACGCCGGCCACGGCGCCCACCAGGAACTCGATGACGACCGCGAGCAGACCGAGGCTCATCGCGGTGATCAGCTTGGTCGCCACGTACGCCGCCGGGCGTAGCGGGGTGAGCCGCAGTTGCCGGCTCCAGCCCAGCGCCCGCTCGGTGGCCACCGCGCCACCGACACTTGTGGTCGCCACCATGGCCGCGTAGACGGCCAGGCTGATCATGACGTACGCCGTCACCGGCCGACCGTTGTCCAGTGACTGCCCGCCCTGTGGCAGGCCGAAGATGAGGAAGAAGACGCCCGGCATGATCAGCGTGAAGGCGAGGGTGCGACGGTTGCGCAGCACCCGGCGTAGCTCGATGAGCAGGGCGCCCGGGGCGAACCCGCCCAGTGCGGGCAGCCGACGGTCCGGCTCGGTGAAACCGGGGCGGGTGGGGGTGGAGGTGGTCATCTCAGGCTCCGGTCTGCGCTGTGGTCAGGGCGAGGAAGGCGTCCTCGAGGTTGCGGGAGGTGATCTCGACGTCCCGGGCCGCGGTCCGGGTCAGCAGGTGCCGGGCGATCGCGTCCGAGTCGCCGGTCCGCACCAGCACGCTGTCGCCGCGCACCTCCACTGCGTCCACGCCGGGCAGCGCGGCGAGCGCGGCCTGGTCGGCGCCGGGCAGGGTGGCCCGCACGGTACGGCCGGCGGCCAGGTTCTTGATCTCGGCGGTGGTGCCGTCGGCCACGATCCGCCCCTGCCGGACCAGCACGATCCGGTCGGCGTACGCGTCCGCCTCGTCCAGGTAGTGGGTGGCGAAGATGACGGTCCGCCCGCGTCGGGCGTCGCGGCGCAGGGCCTGCCAGAAGTCCCGCCGACCCTCGACGTCCATGCCGGTGGTCGGCTCGTCGAGCACCATCAGGTCCGGGTCGGGCAGCAGGGCCAACGCGAAGCGCAGTCGCTGCTGCTGACCGCCCGAGCAGCGCCCGACCACCCGGTCGGCGATGCCGGTGATACCGGCCCGCTCCAGCACCTCCGCGGCCGGGCGGGTGTGCCGGTAGAAGTGCGCGGTCATCCGCACCGTCTCGCCCACGGTAAGGTCCTTGAGCAGCCCGCCGGTCTGGAGTACTGCGGCCACCCGACCTCGGGCCACCGCCTCGTCCGGGGTGCCGCCGAGGACCCGGACAGTGCCCGTGTCCGGGCGGGACAGCCCGAGCAGCATGTCGATGGTGGTGGTCTTGCCGGCGCCGTTCGGGCCGAGGAACGCCACCACCTCGCCGGGCTGCACCCGGAGGCTCAACCCGTCGACAGCGGTGACCGTGCCGAAGCTCTTGGTGAGGCCGTCCAACTCGACAGCCAGATGCGTACTGGTCATGCCACTGATGCTCCGGCGACGCGTACCCCGATGCCCGGAGCGGTCGTCACGCCCCGACCGTGACATTTGTCAGGGGCCACCCCGCTCGGTCCCGGAGGGTTTTCCCGCCCGGCAGCGGGTAACCGCCGGGCCGAACGCCGCGACACCGGGAGGACGCGATGGGTGGCACGCCGCAGGGTCAGGTCGACACGATCGTGCTGATCCACGGGCTCTGGATGACGCCGCGCAGCTGGGAGGGGTGGGCCCAGCGGTACACCGAGCGCGGCATGCACGTCGTCGCCCCCGCCTGGCCCGGCATGGACCGGTCCGTGGAGCAGTTGCGCGACGACCCCGGCCCGATCGCCGAGCAGAGCATGGCCACGATCGTCGCGCACTACGACAAGATCATCCGGGCGCTGCCCCGACCGCCGATCATCATGGGGCACTCGTTCGGCGGCCTGTTCGCCCAGGTCCTCGCCGACCGGGGTCTCGGTGCGGCGGTGGTGGGGGTGCATCCCGCGGCGATCAAGGGGGTGCTCAAGGTGCCGCTGAGTCAGCTGCGCTCCGGCTTCCCGATCCTGCGCAGCCCCGGCAACCGCAGCAAGGCAGTCCCGTTCACCCCGGACGACTTCGCCTACACCTTCGGCAACACGATGAGCCGCGAGGACTCCGACCGGGCCTGGCAGCGCTACGCCGTCCCCGGCGCCGGTCGGGTCTTCTTCGAGGGCGCGTTCGCCAACGTCGACCCGCGCTCGCCGGCCCGGGTGGACGTCGGGCGTAACGACCGGGCGCCGCTGCTGCTGATGGCCGGCGGGGCCGACCACGTGGTGCCGGCGTCGGTGGTCCGCACCAACGCGGGGCTGTACCAGAAGTCCCGGGCGCTCACCGCGTACGAGGAGTTTCCCGGCCGCTCGCACTTCACCGTCGGGCAGGACGGGTGGGAGCAGATCGCCGACTACGCGCTGGACTGGGCGCTGCGGGCGGCGGCGCTGCCCCGCGAGGCGACCATCGCCAGCGAAGCCCCCCGCCGCTGACCGTCGCTCGGCCATCAGTCGGACACACATGATCCACTCGTCTTTCATGAAGTCGCGGCATTCCGGGCGCCAGGACACCCCGACTTCACGAAGCCCGAGTGGATCTCCGCTCACCTGGTGAGCCCGTCCCCACCTGGCACCGCCGACTGATCAGGCGGGGCGCCCTCGCATGCCCACGGCCTGGCGGGGTATGTCGGTCGGATGAGGGCCAGTTTCCGGCTTGGCCGGGTCGCGGGGGTGCCGGTCGGCGTCAACTGGAGCGTGCTGGTCATCTTCGCGCTGATCGCGTGGGGGTTGGCCGCGAACCAGTTCCCCCATTCGTACCCCGATCACTCGCCCGTGGCGTACCTGCTCGCCGGGCTGGCCGCGGCGGTGGTCTTCTTCGTCGGCCTGCTCGCCCACGAGGTGTCGCACGCGGTGGTGGCCAAGCGCAACGGGCTGACTGTCGACGGCATCACGCTGTGGCTGTTCGGCGGCGTGGCCGAGTTGCGGGGCGAGCCGCGTGACCCAGGCGCGGAGTTGCGGATCGCAGGCGTCGGCCCGCTGGTCAGCCTGCTGATCGGGGCGTTCTTCGGTGCCATCGCGGCGCTGCTCGCGCTAGCCGGGCAGGGCGGGCTGCTGTTCGGGGCGGTGGCCTGGCTGGCGGGCATCAACGTGCTGCTGGCCATCTTCAACGTGCTGCCGGCCGCGCCCCTGGACGGTGGTCGACTGCTGCGCGCCGCGGTCTGGAAGGCCACCGGCGACCGGACCCGAGCGTCAGTGGTCGCCGCCCGCGCCGGCTGGGTGCTCGGGGTGCTGCTGATCGGCCTGGGGCTGTGGCAGTTCCTGTCCGGGGTCGGTTTCGGTGGGCTCTGGCTGGCGCTGATCGGCTGGTTCCTGATCGGCGCGGCCGGGATGGAGGAGCGACAGGCCCGCACCGGCAACGCGCTGCGCGGGATCCGGGTGGGCGACGTGATGACCCCGCGGCCGCAGACCGCCTCGGCGGAGATGACCGTCGCGGACTTCGTCGACCATTACCTGTTCGCGTACCGGCATTCGGCGCTGCCGCTGACCGATGACGGCCGGCCGACCGGCCTGGTCACCGTCGACCGGGTGCGGGGCGTACCACCGGAGCGGCGGGCATCGACCACGCTGGCCGAGGTGGCCTGCCGAGCCGACCAACTGGTGCTGGCCAAGCCCGGCGAACAGCTCAACGACCTGCTCCCCCGGCTCTCCGAGTGCGCCGACGGCCGCGCCCTGGTGGTGACCGACGACGGCCACCTGACCGGCATCGTCTCCCCCAGCGACATCAGCCGAGCCGTCCAACGCAGCACCCTCCGCACCCCCACCCCCTCTCGTTGAGGATGCGGCGGGGCCGTCGGGGGTCAGCGGGGGAAGTAGTGGTTCAGGGCGTCGGTGTGGAACTTCGCCTTTGGGTCCAGGTCGGTCAGGAGCGCCGTGAAGTCGGCGTATCTGGGGTAGCGGGCGGAGAGTTCGGCCGGATCGGTGACGAAGACCTTGCCCCAGTGTGGGCGGGGCGCGAAGGGTGCCAGGCGCTCCTCCACGGCGGCCACCACCGGCAGCACCGCCGCGGTGTCGTCGATCCAGGTGAAGTGCAGCACGAAGCTGTCCCGCCGGTAGTTCGGGCTGAGCCACAGCTCGTCGGCCGCCACGGTGCGCAGCTCGGAGACCAGCAGCACCGGGGCGATCAGGTCCGCCACGTCGTCAAGCGCGGCGAGCGCGTCAGCCGCCGACGTACGCACGACGTGGTACTCGGACTGCAGTTCGTCGCCGCTGCTCGGGGTGAAGCCGAGCTTGAAGTGCGGCAGCCGCTCGTGCCACGGGCCCGGCTCGCCGAGCTGCGTGGTGCAGTTCTCCGCCGGCATCCCGAGCACCGGGTGCCGGGGCTGGTCGGCTGCTGTGGTGCCCAGCCAGTCCGCCGGGGGCGGCGGCTGGTCCGCCAGCTGTTTGCGCCACACCTCGCGCAGCCGGGGCGCCCGGAAGTCGGTGAAGACACTCACGCTGTACGCCGAGCCGAGCGCCTCGTCCAACGCCGTCCGGTCGAGGCCGAGGCGTACGTACTGGCTCAGCGCGAAGGTCGGCACGACATCCAGTGTGACCCGGGTGACCAGGCCGAGCGCGCCGAGCCCGACCACCATGCCGGCGAACGCGTCGGTGTCGCGGTCCACCCGGAGCAGGTCGCCGTCGGCGGTGACCAGCTCCAGGCCGGCGACCGCGCTGGCCAGGTTGCCGTGGGCCTGGCCGGAGCCGTGGGTGGCGGTGGCCACCGCGCCGGCCACCGAGATGTGCGGCAGCGAGGCGAGGTTGGCCAGCGCGTACCCCTGGGTGTGCAGTTGTCGGGCGACGTCGCCGTAGCGCAGCGCGCCGCTCACCGTGACCTGCCCCCGCTCGCGGTCCACCTCGACGACCGGGGAGAGCCCGGCGAGGCTGACCAGGTCACCGTCGGTGTCGCCGAGACGGTTGAAGGAGTGCCCGCTGCCCACCGCCCGGATCCGGCTGCTGTCGGCGACCAGCCGGCGCAGTTCGTCGACTGACGTGGGCCGGTGGAACGCCTTCGCGGCGTACCGCACGTTGCCGGCCCAGTTGCGGCGCGGAACGTCGGTGGTCGACCCGGCCTGCGGTCCCTGCGCGGTCATGTGGCGGTCTCCCGATCGGTGGTCTCGTGGTCGGCCAACGCGGCGACGAGGGCGTCCAGAACCGTATCCGTCTGGAACGTGTGGTAGCCACGCTGGGCGATCGGCAGACCGGCCGCGGTCGCGCGTTCGATCTCCCCCCGGGCCGCCTGCCGGGTCGACGCGTCTCCGGACATCAGGGCGTCCTGGCCGCGTCGGATCAACCGGTCGACCCGGTCCATCTGGTAGCCACGCAGGCCGACCGGGAGATCCGGGGTGTCGAAGGCGGCGCGCCGCAGCGCGAGCAGGTCGACGAACCGGCCTCCGGCGTAGCGGGTGAGCGCGGCGGACACCTGCTCGGGCTGCTCGCGGACCTGGTCGAGAACGAGCAACTCGACGGCGGGCCGGCCGTCGAGCGGATGGCGGGCGGTCACCGGTTCGATCGTCACACCCGGCACGGAAACCAGCAGCAGTCGCGGCGGCTCGGGACGCCCGTCGCGTCGGGGCGGCTCGTCGAGGACCAGCGCGTCGACCTCGGCCCACCGGATGTCCCGACGCAGGCCGGGCCGGCGGATGCTGAGCCCGTCCGCGTGGATTCCGAACCGGAACGGACGCAACGCGCTGACCAGCGCCACCGCGCCGAGCGCGATCGCCCCCACCGCGATGATCGTTCGTAGCAGGGCGCCGTCGCTGGGATAGACCAACAAGAGCACTCCACCGAGTACGCAGACCAGGGCGAGCAGCCGGGCGCCCCGACTCCGGCGCAGTTCCACGCTCGGACCCCCGTTCATGACCGTGGCGTCGGTCCCCGCATCTTGCGCCAAACCGGTCACCGAGGACACCGGTCGATCGGGCACGGTTGTTCTCGTCATCGTCGGGGAACCCTACGCTCATGAGCAGCTACCGTGATCCGGCCCCACGGGGCCACGTCTTCCCCTCCGAGGAGGAGCTGGACCCCACCGGCACCGGGGTAGAGCAGGCCAGCGCGCCGCCGGTCGGCGGGTTGCCGGGCCACCCGTCGCCCACACCTGGTCCTCGGCCCACACCGGCGCCCGCGCCCGCCCCGACGCCGGTGCCGGCACCCGGGCCGCCGCCGCGCGCCCCCGGCGCGCAGTCGATCGTGACCCGCCACCTGGACGGTTCGGTGGAGGTGGTCACCGACCTGGACGGTGACGGTGTCGCCGACGTCGTCCAGATCGACGTGGACGGTGACGGGATCCCGGACATCACCTACGTGGACAGTGACCGTGACGGACGGCTGGACACCGTGCTGGGCGACCCGAACGCGGTCGGGACGGGCGCCCACCGGGCCTGACCGGCGGCGGCTTTCCACGGCCGTCCGGTCGGCTCAGAGCTTCGCCATCACCTCGCTGGCGACCAGCTCCAGGTGCTCCAGGTCGCTGAGGTCCAGCACCTGGAGGTAGAGCCGCTCGCTGCCGATCTCCGCGTACCGGCCGATGGTGTCGAGCACCTCACCGGGCGTACCCGCCAGGCCGTTGGCCCGCAGCTCGTCCGGTTCGCGGCCAATGGCCGCCGCCCGGCGGGCCACCTCGGCGTCGTCGCGCCCGCAGCAGAGCACAAGGGCGTTGGACCAGACCATCCCGGTCGGGTCCCGGCCGATGTCGACGCAGGCCGCGCGGACCCGGTCGAACTGCGCCGCAGTGTCCGGCACCGAGGCGAACGGAAGGTTGAACTCGTCGGCGTAGCGGGCGGCCAGCCGAGGGGTGCGCTTCGGGCCCGTTCCGCCGAGCAGGATCGGTGGACGCGGCTGCTGCACGGGCTTGGGCAGGGCGGGCGAGTTCCGGACCGGGTAGTACCGGCCGTCGTGGTCGAACCGCTCCCCCGCCGGGGTGGACCACAGCCCGGTGATGACGGCGAGCTGCTCCTCCAGCCGGTCGAACCGCTCGGCCAGCGCCGGGAACGGGATGCCGTACGCGCTGTGCTCCTCGGCGTACCAGCCGGTGCCGATGCCCAGCTCCACCCGGCCGCCGCTCATCTGGTCGACCTGCGCCACGGTGATCGCCAGCGGACCGGGCAGCCGGAAGGTGGCGGCGGTCATCAACGTGCCGAGCCGGATGCGGCTGGTGTCCCGGGCCAGGCCGGCGAGCGTGGTCCACGCGTCGGTGGGGCCGGGTTCGCCGCTCACGTCTCCCATCATCAGGTAGTGGTCGGACCGGAAGAACGCGCCGTAGCCGGCGTCCTCGGCGCAGCGGGCGACGGCGAGCAACTGGTCGTAGCTGGCGCCCTGCTGGGGCTCGGTGAAGATCCGAAGTTCCATGATCCGAGCATAGGGAGCCGGTCGACGGTGCCGCGTCGGGATGGAAACCCAGGTCATATGCTTTGACAGTCATATGACTGGGAAGGCATATTGGGAGGGTGTCGACCGACGCCTTCACCGTCCTCGCCGAGCCCACCCGACGCCGGATCCTCGATCAGCTCCGCGACGCCGAACGCAGCGTCGGCGAACTGGTCGATGGGCTCGGGGTCAGCCAGCCAGCCGTCTCCAAACACCTGCGGGTGCTTCGCGACGCCGGCTTCGTCACCTGCCGGACGGCCGCTCGACAGCGGATCTACCGCCTCGACCCGGGCCCACTGCGGGATGTCGACGGCTGGCTCGACCCGTACCGGCGGCTCTGGGCCCGACACCTGGACGCCCTGGAACAGCACCTCGACAGTCAGGAGCAGTGAATGGACCGCGACGCGTTCCGCCCGAGCGCACCCGCCGACGTGCGCGCCGAGCCCGCCGACGATGGCGCGACACTGGTCTTCGTCCGCGACCTACGGCATCCGCCAGCCACCGTCTGGGCTGCGCTGACCGAGCCGGCCCAGCTCGCGCAGTGGGCGCCGTTTCTCGCCGACCGGGATCTCGGCACCGCCGGCGCCGCCGTGCTCACCCTCGTCGACGGCGAGACCACCCAGGAGCACCCGGCGACGGTACGTCGGGCCGAGCCGCCGCACCTGCTGGAGTACACCTGGGGCGACGACCTGCTGCGCTGGGAGCTGAGCCCGCTGGGCAGCGGCACCCGGCTCATCCTGCGGCACACCGTCGCCGACCGGGGCATGCTGCCGATGGTGGCGGCCGGCTGGCACCTCTGCCTCGACGTGGCCGACCGGCTGCTCGACGGCGACCCGGTCGGCCCGATCCGGGGCGCGGAGGCCAAGGACTTCGGCTGGCCCGAGCTGCGCGACGCGTATGCCGAACGGCTCGGTGAGGGCTGACCGGCACGGCCCGGAGCCACCGCAACCCGGTCAGACGTACGGCCGCTTGGCGTACGCCTCGTGGAGCGCGGCCAACCCGGTGGCCTTCGGCGTCAGGGTGCCCCACCCGGAGTTGAAGTAGTTGGTCCGCACGATCCGGGGCCCACCCTCCGCGTTGAGCTGGGCGATCGCCGGCGGCACCGTGGCGATCCAGGCCGCCTGGTTCGGGATCTCGGCCGACCTGACCCCCCACTCGGCGATGATCACGGGCCGGGACAGCGCCACCGGGCCGAGATCCGCCACCGCCCAGTCCTTGGTGCGCCGAAACCGGGCCAGCGCCGTGTGGCTGGCGTTGGTGCCGTACGCGTTCCACTGGAGATAGTCGAGGCGGGACATCAGCGACTCCGGGTGGGTGCGCTGGAAACAGGCCCGGTCGAAGCCGCCCAGCCCCACCGAGAACGTCGTCCCGACTGGCAGCGTCCGCGCCTTGAACCACGTCAGGATGTAGTTCATCGCCTGCACCGCCCGGGCGTCCGACTCGGCCCAGGTGTACGCCTTACCGTCCTCGGTGGTGCCGAACTCGTGATCGGTGTCCAACTCCGAGGCGAGCTGGATGTTCACCCCGAAGCCGAGCGTCCGGTACTGCGACAGCGCGCGGGCCAGCAACCCGTCGCACTGCCCCCTGATCACCTGGCCGTATCCGTACGCCCTCGGCCAGGTCGTGCCGGGTCGCTGCTGGATGGTCATCGTCGGCGCCGGCACTGTGTAGTTCGTGCCGTCCACCGCGAAGCTCTGCGCCGCGTAGTTCGGAGCGCCGTAGTGCTTCAGCTCCAGGACCATGTTCATCTGCACCCCGGCCTTGCCCAGGTTGACCAGCCAGGGCCGGTTGTAGCCGGGGAAGATGTAGCCGTCGGCAAGGCTGCGGTACTGGGTGAGCGACCGGAAGTTGCCGCCGGCCATGTCGGCGGTCGGATCGGCGCCACCGGAGAGGTAGTAGCCGCCGAGCACGGGTTGGCCCAGGCTGTAGTCGGCCACGGCCGTCGCGGTGTTGCCGGCGGCGTCGCGGACCTGGACGGTAACCCGGGGCATCACGCCACCGACCGATACACGGCCACGGAGCCGTTGTCGGAGACCCGGGTCCAGGTACGACCGGAGTTGTCGGTGACGGTCACTGTGAGCGGGTCGATGACCGCCGTGACCTTCACCGGCGCGCTGCTGTTGCCCTGCGCGTCGGTGACCACGACGGTGACGGTCAGCGGTTTGGTGTCGGCGTCCGAGTAGGTGACGGTCAACAGCATCTGGGCGCCCGGCGCGAAGACGGATGCGTTCAGGGCTGCGGTTGCGGTGGGAGCGGCCATGTCGGGCCCTTTCTGGCTCGATCGCCAGGGCTCGGCGCGCGGTCAGGCGACGCCGGACCCCGGCGGGGTCCACAGTGCGAAAGGCCGGCGGGGCACGGGGACGGTGGGCACGACCGGCGGACGGCGTTGCCTGACTGCCGGAGGTGCTGACGTCCTTGTCCCGATGGGCGGAAGCACCGCTGCGGGCGCCCGCAGGGGTGTCGGTGGCAGCCGCGGCCCGTCGTACGCGCGATCGGCACGGCAACTGTGCCGTGACCGCAACGGCCTCGAGGCCGGGCTGGGTGCGGGCGGCACCGGTGCGGACGATGGTGTCCCCGCCGGGCCGGAGGATCGGGATGTGGCCCGCCACCCGTCTACCTCCACCTGCCCCAAGGGTGCTCTACCAGGGGCTTTACCGTCTTGTCCGGTTTGCGACAAGGGTCGGCGGCGGGGCTCGGCGACGGGGGTCGGCGGCAGGGCTCGGCAGGGCTCGGCGGGGCTGGGCGGGGCTGGGCGGGGCTCGGTGCGACGGCTACTCGGGCCTGGTGCCCCGCACGGCCCAGGCCCGTGCGGTGAGCCGGATCGACCCGTCCGGCTCGACCGGCAGCCGGGTGGCCAGCAACTCCCGCAACGCGGCCCGGTCGGATTCGGCCAACGTCGCGACGTACCCCGGCGCCGACCCCTGACCGCCGAGGAACGGTGTCCAGTAGTCGGCGAAGTCGGTGAAGGCCGTCGGCACGTCGACCGGCCGGACCGATACCTCCCGCAATCCGACCTGCTCCCACAGCGCGTGGAGCGTTTCGGGCTGGCCCACCGTGGTGCGTCTGCCTTCGTCCCGCTCGGCCGAGGCCGGGTCGAGCTGGGCCGCGGCGGCCCAGAAGTGCCGCATCATCGCCATCCCCTCGGCGTAGTCCCAGACGTAGGCGGCCACCACCCCGGCCGGCCGGACCACCCGGGCGAACTCCGCCACCGCCCGCGCGGGCTCCGGCACGAAGTTGAGCGTCAATCCGCTGACCACCACGTCCGCGACACGGTCGGGCAGCGGCAGCGCCCGCGCGTCACCGACCTGGAAGGCCGCCCGGGGGTCGGTGACCCGGGTACGCGCGACCGCGACGAACCCCTCCGACGGGTCGATGCCGGTCACCCGGACGGGATCCGTGGTGGTGAGGATCGTCGAGGTCAGCGCCCCGGTGCCGCAGCCCACATCGAGCCAGTGCCTCCCCGGCGGCACGGCCAACCCGCGCAGGAAGTCCACCGCGACCAGGCGGCTCCACCGACCCACGTACGCCTCGTACGCGTCACCGTTCGCCCACACCGGCTGCGCCATCCCGGCACGATACGACAGGCCAGGGCTGTCGGTGACCGTTCGGATCGGCGGCGTTCATCGCCGTCACGTCGTCGAGCGTCACAACGGCGGGCATGTGCATGCCGACAGCCTCAGCGCTCATGAGTCTCATCCTAGGTAACCAAAGGCACCAACCACCGCACCGAAGGCTCAGCGACGCCGCCGCGCCGGGTCGAGCAGGGCGGGCGGGGTGTCGAACTTCTCGGCCGCGGCAAGGTCGACCCCGGGTGCGACGATCGCGTCGATCGCGTCGAGCACGTCGGGCGGGAGCACGGTGTCCGCGGCGGCGAGCTGGGCGTGCAGGTGGTCGATGGTGCGGGGGCCGATGATCGCGCTGGTCACGGCCGGGTGCGCGGTGACGAACCCGAGGGCGAGCTGGATCAGGGTGAGTCCCGCCTCGTCGGCGACGGTGGCCAACTGCTCGACGGCGTGCAGCCGGGCCTGGTTGGCTGGGACGCTGAGGTCGAAGCGGGCGGGCAGGAGCGCCGAGCGGCTGGTGGTGATCTCCCGGCCGGCGCGGACCGCACCGGAGAGCCAGCCTGAGGCGAGCGGGCTCCAGGCGAGCACGCCGAGCCCGTACTGCTCGGTCACGGGCAGGACGTGGGTCTCGATCCCCCGTTGCAGGATCGAGTAGCTGGGCTGCTCCGTGACGTAACGGCTCAGGTGGTGCTCCCGCGCGGCCCACTCGGCCTGCACCAACCGGTACGCGGGAAAGGTCGAGGAGCCGAAGTAGCGGATCTTTCCGGCCCGTTGCAGGTCGGTCAGCGCCGACAGGGTCTCCTCGTCGCTGGTGGTCGGATCCCACCGGTGGATCTGGTAGAGGTCGACGTGGTCGACGCCGAGACGACGCAGGCTGTTGTCCAGCTCGGTGACCAGCCAGCGGCGCGAGCTGCCGCGCTGATTGCGCTCGTCGCCCATCGGCATGCCGGCCTTCGTGGCCAGCACGATGTCGTCGCGGCGGCCGGCGATGGCCTTGCCGACCATCTCCTCCGATTCGCCCTGGCTGTACATGTCGGCAGTGTCGATCAGGTTGATTCCGGCCTCCAGCGCGGCGTCGACGATCGCCGTCGCCTCGCCCTGGGTGGTGTGCCCCAGTTTGCCGAAGTTCATCGCGCCGAGCACGAGGGTGCTGACCTGGACGCCGGTGCGCCCCAGGGTGCGGTACTGCATGGTTGTTCCTCCACGGAAGGGGTGAGGTGGCACTCGTCCACAAGCTCTGGCATCCTGAGCAAGTGGAACCATGTTCCGCTAAGAACCATACGGAACACGGTTCCGTTTGCCAAGTCGAGCGGTGGGGGTAACGGCGCGGTGGCCGACATCGACTGGAAGCTTCGGCCGGCCTCGGTGGCGGACGTCGAGGTGGTGGCCGAGCTGCGGGACGGGTTCGCACCGGCGTACACCTGGGTCGTCGAGGTGGACGGCGCCTTCGCCGGCTGCGTGGCGCTGCGGCCTGACGCGGACGCCCACTGGCTGGAGCACTTCTACCTGACCCCGCGGCTACAGGGCAGTGGCATCGGCACGGCCGTGCTGCGCGAGGTGCTGGCCCGGTGTGACCGCGCCGGCACGCCGGTCCGACTGAACGTGTTGCGGGGCAGCCCGGCCCGACGGCTGTACGAGCGGCACGGTTTCACGCTCGACACCGAGGATCCGGTGGACGTCTTCATGGTCCGCGCACCCAGGACGATCACCGCCGAGGCCCCGACGGTGTCAATGTAACGTTGACAGATGACGTCGGAGCTGGCCCGGTTGGCGGAGGTTCGCGCTACCCGCGTCCGCCTGGACGCGCAGGAGTTGGAGATCATCGACCGGGCGCGCCACGACGGGGCGACGTGGGCGCAGATCGCGACGGCACTCGGCCTCGGCAGCCGGCAGGCCGCCGAGCAGCGTCGACAGCGGCTGGTGGCGGCGCGGTGGTCGCGGCGGCGGCAGCTCGACCTCCGGCTGCCCCCGCAGATCCCGGCGCTGCGGGCGGCGGTGGCCGACCTCGGCCGGTGGATCGGTGCCGATCAGCGGTGGGACAGCCGCTTTCGTCGAGCGGCACTCGTGCGGAGCACTGTGGACGCCGCGCTGGATGCCGCCCCGGGCTCGCTGTACGAGTTGGCCCTGCACCTCTCCACCGACCTCGCCCAGGCGGGTGAGCGACTACCCGCGCCCGCTCGATCCGCCGCGACGAAGCTCGACATCGCTCTGTCAACGACCCGTTGACAGAGGGCGGCGGCATTGCTTGTGCTTCGCTCAAGCTTGAGGATGTGAGTCACCTCGACTCAACTCGGAGCGCTCATGCGTCGCAACGCGGGCCTGTTCGTGGCGATCTCCCTGCTGTCCGGCTTCGGCAGCAGCGCGATGTCCCTGGTCGCCGGCATCTGGATCCTGGACCTCACCGGCTCCACCAGCCTCGCCGCTCTCGCCGGGCTCTGCGTCTACGCCCCGGTGCTCGCCGGGCCGTGGCTGGGCGGTCTGCTCGACCGGGCGCCCCGACGGCCCCTGGTCATCGCCGTCAACCTCCTGTTGGCCGCCGCCCTGTCGGCACTCCTGGCCGTGCGCGGGCCGGGGCAGACCTGGCTCATCTTCACCGTCTCGTGCGCCTACGGCGTCAGCTACGTGCTGATCGACGCCGGCGAGACGGCCCTGCTGCCGGCGGCGCTGGCACCGACCGAACTCGGCCACGTCAACGGGTGGCGCTCCAGCGCCCAGGAGGGCATGAAGCTCGTCGCTCCCCTGGCCGGGGCCGGCCTCTACGCGTGGCGGGGCGGCCACGCGGTCGCCCTCCTCAGCGCGGCCACGCCGGTCCTGGTCGCCCTCCTGTACGCGGTGCTCCGCCTCGACCGGGCACCCATCGACCAGCCCACCGAACGAGGCGGCGGCCCGCGTACCGGATTGGTGGTCCTGTTCGGACAGCGGGCGACACGGCTGCCGGTCGTGCTCGCGGCGGTGTCGATCGCCATGTCCGGCTTCACCACGGCGGGGATCTACGCGGTCGTCGTCACCGAACTGCGCCTGCCGACGACGTTCCTGGGGGTGCTGGCCAGCGCGCAGGGTGCCGGCTCCATTCTCGGTGGCCTGATCGTCGGCCGGCTCATCGCGGCGAGAGGTGCCGGTGCCGTCGGTGTCGCCGGGACGGCGCTGTTCGCCGTCGGCTGCCTGGCGCGTTGCCTGCCGTGGTGGCCGGCCACCGTCGTCGGGGCGGTGGTGGCCGGCGTCGGGCTGCCCTGGACCCTGGTCGCGGCGGTGACCGCCGTGCAGACCCACACGCCGTCGGCGCTGTTGGGACGGGTCTCCGCGACGGCCAACACCGCGATGTTCGGACCGCTCGTCGTGGCGATACCGCTCGGCGCCGTGGCCGTCCACCTCGGCGCCCGCCCGCCGGTCATCGCCGCCGCGGCGATTTGCCTGACAGCCGTGGTGGTGGCCACGTTCCACCGCCAGTCGGCACCGTCCGACGAGACGCCGACCGCGCCGGCGCCGCGTCGAACGGCGAGAGGTGCGCGGCGAGGCGCGGCGGCGCGTGCAGCGCCTCCAGCAGGGCCACGACCCGGTCGGGCAGGGGCCGGAGCGGCGGGTCCGCGGGTGCGGTGAGGGCGCGGCACAACGAGTCGACCGTCACCGCGGCAAGGGTACGACCACCACGCGCGCCCGGTCCCTCTCGCGGGGCATCCAGAGCTGGTTCGTCTTGGCTACGCTCCCCGCACCAGGGGAAGGGGTCCACCGGTGAGAATTCGCCTACGGCAGGTCGCGATGGTGCTGCTCGGCGCGGCGCTGTTCGGCACGGCCGGCCTGAGCCTCGGCTCCTGGTACGCCGGCCGCGGCAGCGCACCACTCAACGTCGACCAGGCACAGAGCATGGCGGCGGAGCTGCTCCCCGGCACCGAACCAGTCGGGTCGGACTTGGGCCACCGCTCCTTCTACGGTGCCCTCGGCCGCGACGACTTCGGCTCGGCGTTTACGGAATACCTCTACCTCGACACTGCCACCTGCGCGCACTCCGAATCGGTGCGGCGCAACGCCACCGCACGGGGTTGGCAGGGCAGTCAGCGGGTTACGGGCACGCCCTGCGATGGCTGGCGGGCCGAGCGGGACGGACTGACCGCCACGCTCACCCAGGTGGACAGCACGGCGATCCTGAGGTTCGCGCCAGCCGCGCCCGACGGCTACGTCACCGTCACGCTCGCTGCCGCCGCCCTGGGTGCCGCGGCCGGGGCGGTGCTGTTCTGGCTGGTGGGACGGCGACGTCCACCCGTACCCCGACTGGTTGGCACGCTGGTGACGATCGTTCTCCTCCCGGGCGTCGTTCCCACCTGGCAGGGCCTGATGGCGAATGGATTGACGGAGCCGACGTGGCCAATCTGGCCGGCTCTGGCGCCCGTGCTGGTGCCGCTGGCGCTCGTCCTGCTGTGGGCCGGGGTGATCTTCTACGCGGGTCGACGGGAACCGAGCCGGGTTTCCGGCCCGGGCACGAGCCAGCTCTGAACCGTTCGCCGTGCGCCCGGATACTGTCTAGCCATGCCGCTCAGTCCGGACGAGGTCGAGCTGTTCGAGCACTCCAGGGCCCGCCTGGAGGCGATCGCCTATCGCCTGCTGGGCTCGGCCAGCGACGCGGAGGACGCCGTCCAGGACACCTTCCTGCGCTGGCAGGGCGCCGACCGGGAGCACGTCGAGACGCCCGAGGCGTGGCTGACGAAGGTCCTCACCAACGTGTGCCTCAATCAGCTGACCTCGGCGCGGGCCAGGCGGGAAACCTATGTGGGCACCTGGCTGCCCGAGCCGGTCCTCGCCGGCGATCGGATGCTCGGTCCGCTCGACACCGCCGAGCAGCGCGAATCGGTCTCGATGGCGGTGCTCACCCTGCTGGAGCGGTTGTCGCCAAACGAGCGCGCGGTGTACGTGCTGCGGGAGGCCTTCGGCTACTCGCACGGCGAGATCGCCGAGATCCTCGGCATCACCGAGTCGAATTGCCAGCAGACCTACCGGCGTGCCAAGCAGCACGTCACCGCCGAACGGGCCCGCGCGGAGGTCGACCAGGCTGCCGCGCGGAAGATCGTCGCGGAGTTTCTCACCGCGGCCAACAACGGCGAGATCCAGCGACTGGTGGAGTTGCTGACCGACGACGCGACGAGCACCGCCGACGGTGGCGGCAAGATCCCGGCCCGGGCCGCGCCGATCGTCGGCGCACTGGCGGTGGCGAAGTTCCTGCGTGGCCTCTTCAGACCGGCCGACGTCAAACGGGACCTGGTCGGTGGCAGCCCAGCCATGTACGTCACCACCGCCAACGGCGCCCCGGCGGTGGTGGTCGTGATCGACGACCGGGTCATCGGCGTGATGTCGCTGGGGGTGACGCCCGAGGGTGTCACGGCCATCCACAACCAGGTGAACCCCGACAAGCTCGTGCGCGCCACCCGGCAGTGGTCGGCCTCCGAGCACGAGGAGCCCACCCTCCATGTCTGGTGACCTGCTGTGACGCCGCTCAGTTCTCGCCAACGGTGATCAGGCCGGTCTCGTAGGCGCAGATCACCGCCTGGGTGCGGTCGCGGAGGCCGAGTTTGGTCAGCACGTTGCTGACGTGGGTCTTCACTGTGTGCTCGCTGACCACCAGGGTCTGGGCGATCTCCGCGTTGGCCAGGCCGCGGCCCAGCAGGTGCAGGGTCTCCCGTTCGCGGGTGGTGAGCACGTCGAGGCGGGCGTCGGGTGTGGCGGCCAACCGGGGCGGCCCGGACCGGTGGCGGCCGGTGATGTCCGAGATGATCTGCCGGGTCACCGACGGGGCGAGCAGTGAGTCACCGGCGGCCACGACCCGTACGGCGTGGACGAGGTCGTCGCGGCGTACGTCCTTGAGCAGGAAGCCGCTGGCGCCGGCGTAGAGCGCCTCGTAGACGTAGTCGTCCTGGTCGAAGGTGGTCAGCATGATCACCCGACTGGTGCTCTCCGCGCAGATGCGGCGGGCGGCCTCGATGCCGTCCATCGTCGGCATGCGGATGTCCAGGAGCGTCACCTCCGGCTGGTGCTCCCGGACGGCGGCCACGGCTGCGGCGCCGTCACCGACGTCGGCGACGACGGTGATGTCCGGCTGGGCGTCGAGGATCATGGAGAATCCGCTGCGGACGAGCTCCTGGTCGTCCGCGATCACCACCCGAATCGTCACGCCGGGAACGGTAGCCGAGCCTCGACGGTGAATCCCCGTCCACCTACCGTCGGTTCGGCCCTCGCCGTACCGCCGCAGGCGGTCGCGCGTTCCCGGATGCCGACGAGGCCGTGTCCGCCGCCCGGGCCGCCGGTTCCCGCGCCGTCGTCGGTCACGGTGACCGTGAGGGCGTCGGGCGACCAGTCCAGGTGTACGTCCACAGTGCTGGCCGCAGCGTGCTTGACCGCGTTGGTGAGGGCCTCCTGCACGATCCGGTACGCGGCCAACTCCACGTCGGCCGACACCGGGCGCGGCTCCCCGGTCACCCGCAGGCCGGCCACCGGGACGCCGTCGACCAGTGTCCGCAGTTGGGCCAGGGTGGGCTGCGGGCTGCGGGGCCCGGGCTCCGAGCGCAGCAGGCCGAGCATGCCGCGTAGCTGCACCATGGCGTCCCGGCCGGCGGCGGCGATCGCGTCGAACGCCGCTTCGGCCCGGTCCGGTGCGGTGCGTACCGCGACCGGCCCGGCCTCGGCCTGCACGATCATGAGGCTCACCGCGTGGGACAGCACGTCGTGCATCTCCCGGGCGATCCGGGCCCGCTCGCGGACGGCGGCCCGATCGGCCTCGAACTCGCGCTCACGCTCGGCCCGGAGGGCCCGGTCCTCCAGGGCGGTGGCGCGCTCCTGCCGGGCGGCGCTGAGCCGACCCAGCACGTACGCGGTGAAGAAGACCAGGAAGGTGTAGAAGTACTCGCTGACGCGGTTGGTGTTGAACGCCACCCCCGCGGCCACCCCCGGGAACGTCGCGGCGAGTGCCCACCAGCGCTGCCGGCGACCACCGACTGCCGCGACCGTGTAGAGGGCGACCAGTCCCCCGTACGCGAGCGGCTGCCCCGGCGCGTCTGCGGCTTTGCCCGCGATCGTGGTCAGTGCCACCACCAGCAGGACGGTGAGTGGCACCCGCCTGCGCCAGATCAGCGGAATCGCCGTGCCCGCTGTCAGCAGGTAGGCCAGCGGACCGGGCACGCCACCCGGTCGGGGAAGCACGAACGGCACTGACACCGCGATCAGGACGAACACGGTGATCGCCGCATCCACCACGTACGGATTGGTGGTACGCACGAGGCGGGCAAGCGACATCGCGACAGTATTCACAGCCCCTGACCTCCTCCCCACGGGCACCCGATCCCCCGCTGGCGGGGGGACCGGTTCGGGACTCGCCACTCAGGCGAGCGCGGGCACCGGCCGCGTCGGGGTGACGGCGGCGCCCCGGGCCAGCGGGAGGAAGGAGACCAGCAGCAGGGCCGAGCCCAGCGGGATGAGGTCCTTGTCGATGAACGGCGTGGCGAGGTCGGCCAGCACCAGGATCGGCGTCCACAGCTTGACCCGGCGCTGCACGGCGAGCAGGACGACCAGGACGAGCTGACCGAGGTAGAAGGCGTAGGGCCCGAAGTCGTAGGCCAGCTGGGAGATGCCGGGCAGGGTGCGCACGTCGTGAATGATCATGCTCATGCCGTAGTTGTCGGTGGCCAGGAATCCGGCGACGAGGTCGATCGAGAACTGGGTGATCAGCGCCAGCGCACCGAAGGTGCCGGCAGTGGCGCTCACCGTCGCAAGGGTCCGGCCGCCAGCCATGCCGCGCATCTGCCAGAACACCGAGATGAACGCGACGAGCGCGCCGAGGAACGCGAGGTGCCCGATGGTCCAGGCCGGGCCGGGGCCACGAACATCGTCCAGACCGTCGATCAGGCGGATGATGCCGTAACCCATGACCAGGACCGGGGCGGCGACGAATGCGGGGCGAAACTGCATAGTGGTGACTCCTTGGGAGGCGTTCATGTCGGGTGTTCGACGTGATTGAGCCTGCCGTTTCGCCGCCGCGCGGACATCGCTCCGCCCGGCGATCTTGCCGCCGCCCGGCCCCTCCCCCGCACGCATGAGCCTCTCCCTCGCACGGGCGAGTGAAGATCAACGCCTGGTGACCCAGGTCATAGCTCGGCCCTGTCAGGAATCGCGGCGCTGTCCGGTTCAGGAAGCGACCACCACCGAGACAGGAGTGCCACCATGAAGCACCGCATCGTCGTCCTCGGAGCGGGGTACGCCGGAGCCATGGCCGCCGGGCGCCTCGCCAAGCGGCTGCACGCCGACGACACCGAGATCACGGTCGTCAACGCCGACGCGGATTTCGTCGAGCGGGTCCGCATGCACCAACTCGCCACCGGGCAGGACCTCAAGCGCCGCCCGCTGAGCGAGGTCTACGCCGGCACCGCGGTCAAGCCTCGGCTGGCGCGGGTCACCGCCGTCGACGTCGACCGCCGGACCGTCGCGCTCGCCGACGACAACGGCACCGACGAGATCGCGTACGACACGCTCGTCTACGCCCTCGGTAGCGTCACCGCGGACCACGGCGTTCCCGGGGTCGCCGAGCACGCGTACGACATCGCCGGCAGGCCCTCGGCGCTGCGGTTGCGCGACCGCCTCGCCCACCTCGCGGCCGGCGGAACCGTGCTCGTCGTCGGCGGGGGCCTCACCGGCCTCGAAGCGGTCACCGAGATCGCGGAGGCCCGACCGGACCTCGACGTCGCGCTCGCCGCCCGCGGCGGTCTCGGCGACTGGCTCAACGGCAAGGCGCAGCAGCACCTGCGCGGCGTCTGCGACCGGCTCGGCATCACCGTGCACGAACACACCGACATCGCGCGGGTCGAGGCGGCCGGCGCGGTCACCCGCGACGGCCGGGAGATCCCGACCCAGGTGACAGTGTGGACAACCGGCTTCGCCGTGCACCCCATCGCCGCCGCCACGGCCCTGGCGGTCGCGGAGACCGGGCAGATCATCGTCGACCCCACCATGCGGTCGGTCTCACACCCCGAGGTGTACGCGGTGGGCGACGCCGCGATCGCCGCAGGACCGGGCGGCAAGCCACTGCGGATGTCCTGCGCGTCGGGCATCCCGATGGCCTGGCAGGCCGCCGACGCCATCGCCGCACGGCTGACCGGGCGGGCGAAGTTCCCGAAGGCCCCGCTGCGCTACTTCAACCAGTGCATCAGCCTCGGCCGCCGCGACGGCATCATCCAGTACGTGACCGCCGACGACCGGGCCAGGCCGGCCCAACTCACCGGGAAGCTGGCGGCCCGGTACAAGGAGTTTGTCTGCACGGGCGCAGCCTGGAGCATCGCCCACCCGGTGCTCTACCCGGTGCGCCGCCACCGCGTCGTTCCGACTCGAACGGAGATCCGCACGGCCACCTACTGACAGGTGAATGAGGCACAGCTCCCGGCTCCGGTCCTCCGGCAGCGAGCCACACCAGGCGGGCGGCCCGCGCGGCCGAGCCGTCCTCGGACGGCTCGGCCCGCTCGTCGCTGCGTCAGGGTGTCACCCGGGTGGCCGGGCTGTCGCCCGGCAGACCTCCCGCGTCGCTGGCCGTCTCCACCGGATGCAACGGGGTGGTCCCGAGGACACCACCATTTCTGGAGTACGCGGTGAGAGTGGCCGGCTGGTCCGGCGACACCCGGGTGGTGCCGGCGTTGGACCCGTCGAGGCCGACAGTGGCCGGGGGTGCGCCGCCGACCGTCACCGTGACTCGGGCCGCGTCCGGCGGGGCGATCACCCGCACCTCGCCCGTTGCGGGACGGGCGCCGTCCTCGGTCCGGACCCGCCAGCCGATCGGACGCTGGTCGGCGCCCTCGGACGGCAACAGCAGCCGCAGGTCGGTCCACCATCCGGTCCGGTCGTCGCCGTGCATGGCGTACGCGATCACTCCGCCACCGGCGGGTTGCACGGTGAGCAGCGCCGCGGCCTGGCCATGCTCGCGGCCCGACCACCGCACCCGTACCGTCGTGCCGACGGCCGGAAGGTGGCTGTCCTGAAGTGCCGTATGGACGAAGTTGCGGAGGTTGGCGTCATCGAGCGGCGCACCTCGGGCTGGTTGGCGAGCGCCGGTGAGCAGGGCGTCCATCTCCGGCCCGGTCGGATCGATCCCCGCGTACGGGCCGCCGCCCAGACCGCCCTGGAAGAACACCCGGTCGCCGCGGCTGACCCGGACGACGGGTTCGTGCGGAAGCGGTTCGGAAGGCAGGACGGCGAATCCGACACCTGCCCCGTCCGCCCTGGCGATGTCCTGGTACTCCACCGTCCCCCTCGACGTGTACCGGGGTTCGCCACTGATCGTCACTGTGGATTCGGCAGGACCCACGGCGACCGCGAACCCGGCCCGGTCCGGGTAGGCCCGCATCAGCGTCATCACCGGGTCGTCACCCTCGCTGTGGCCGCCGTAGCGCATCTGCTGGGCACCGGCCCCGGCCGGGCCCACGTACCAGACCAGTGCCTGCCTGGTCAGCAGGCCGAACCGCAGCGGCACCGCGACCAGCGCGACCCGGTGGCCCGCCTGGTCACTGCCGTAGATCAGACGGATCCGGTCACGATCACCGATCTTCCAGGCACCCAGCAGGGCGTCGATTCTCACCGGCGAATCGGTGCTGATCCGCGTCCGGAGCGTGTCCAGCCAGGCCCGGTCCCCGGCCAGCGCGCCGCGCGGTGCCGCGTCGAGCAGTGCCGTCGGGGTGGAGGCAACAGCGATGCCCGGTGCCCACCCGGGCAGCGGAACCACGTTGGTCTGGACCCCGACGAGCGCGACCCCGACCGCGGCGACCAACGCGGTCCGGATCAACCGCGTCCGCTGGTGCCGTCGCTCGCGGCGCGCGAACCCGGGCCAGGGATCCTCGGGTACGTCGACTGCGTGCGCGGCCTCCCGCAGGGCGGGGCTGAGTGTCGAATTGGCGAAGTTTCCGGTCATGCCAGTTCCTCCTTGAGCCGTACCGGGGACCGATCGGCGGATGGGGCGAAGTCACTTCGCAGCCGGGCCAACCCGCGCGACGCCTGACTCTTCACCGCGCCGACGGAGCAGCCGAGGACCTTTGCGGTGTCCGCCTCGCTGAGATCCTCGAAGTAGCGCAGCACCAGCACCGCCCGCGTCCTGGGCGGTAATCGCCGCAACGCGGCGAGGAGTAATTGCCGCTGCTCCACCTGCACGTACGCGTCATGCGCCGGCTGGCTGTCGGTGGTGAGCAGCGGCACCTCCAACGGCCGCCGCCGACGCCGCCAGGAGATCGCCGTGTTCACCATCGCCCGGCGTACGTAGACCTCGGGCGCGTCCCGGCGCAGCACCCGCCCCCAGCGCCGATGGGTCTTCTCCAACGCCGACTGCGTCAGGTCCTCGGCGGTCCCTCGGTCACCGGTCAGCAGGTAGGCCGTTCGGAGCAGCGACCCCCACTGTCGTTGGACGAACAGCCGAAACTCTTCGTCGTCGTCGTGCCGACTCACGCCACCTCCAGGTCGCGTCCACCTCGCGTCTGAGTGCGGACGCTGAGTGAGACGCCACCGGCGGCGTAAAGGGTTGAGTGGACGGCCCACCGGGCTCGGTCTGGCGCTCAGCCAGCCAGGTCGCGTGTCCTTTGAGCAGGTATCCGATCCAGTAGACCGCGAAGAGGATCAGGGGCAATGCCGAATTGTCCGCCGGGTGAGACGCGCGGGCCACGGAACGCGAGGGTCGCTGCTGATCATCGTGTGAGTATGAGCGGCTCGCCCGAACGTGGATGTCCGCTCCGCGTCGATCCATGAGGTCGACGCGGAGCGGGACCGTGGACGGTCTACCGGTCAGAACCCGCCCCACTGGCGGGCCGAGCACTTCCAGGTCTTCCCGTTGTCCTGCGAGACGCAGAACACGAGGATCTTCCCGAGGATCGGATGGTTGAGGGTGAAGAGGTGGCCCTTGGTCTTCGCGTACACGACGCCGGACTTCTCGGCGAGGTCGGCCAGCGCCCACCCGGGGTCCGGCCCGTCCACTGTCGCCACCCGGCGCATCGACTCGATGTCCTTGCCGTCGAGCAGCGTCTTGATCTCGTCCGCCGAGGGCTCGCCGTCGCCGACGAGCGTGTCCACGGCGTACGGACCTTCGGCGGCGACGCCGTTGGCCTTCTCGAAGGCGGCCTTCATTCCGCCCACCGTGGTGCCGCCGGCGAGGTCGAGGGTGAGGATCAGCTCGCCGGTCCGGCGCGACAGCAGGCACTCCCAGACGGACTTGCCCGAGGCGACGCACATGGTCAGGCACCACTCCCGGCCGTCCGGGGTGGACGAGGAGAAGAGCACAGACGTCGCCGTCCCGCTGTCGCCCCGGCCGTCGTACGCCCCGTCGGCGAGGTCGGCCATTGTCGTGCCGAGGACGCCCCGGCTGCCCGGAATCGTGCCGACGACAGTGACGCCGTCGACCTCCTTGCCGGCGGCGAGCGCCGCGAGTTGGTCGCCGGTGAGGTTCCGCCCGCCGGTGTCGACTGCCAGCACCTTGTCCAGGTCGCCGACGGGCCGCCCGGTCAGGTCCTCGAACTGTCGAAGCATCGACCCAGGGGCACCGGGGTGATCGGTGATCGTCGTCCGGGCGTCACCCTCGGCGGCCTGCGACGGGGCGTACGAAGCGGTCAGCCCGACGATCAGGGCGGTCGTGACGATGGTGGCGCGCCTGGTGATGTCCCGCAGAGTTGTCATGCTGTCCTCAATTCGGTGATCGGTGTAGGCGGGCTACCAGCGACACGTGACGATGTCGCCGACGGTGTTGGGGGACCCCCAGTCGCAGTGATCGTCGATCCACTCGCCGATCTCGCCGATCGTGTCCACGATCCAGGCGAACACGGACTTGATCGCGCCCCAGAGGCTGAAGTAGACGACTGTCGTCTCGGGTGTTCCGCCGGCCTCGTCGATGAGGGTGTAGCCCTGCCCGGCCCGGTTTCCGGTCCCCCGGAACAGGGCCGGGGCCCGCCGGGAGTGGCGCAGCGCCTGCTGGTGCTGCCCCTGACGCTCCGCCAGTTGGCCGAGGTTCAGGCAGGTGTGCGCCCGCCCGGCGTCGTCGCCGACGTCGGTGAACAGGTCGAGCGCGCGCCGCAGGTGGTCGTCGGCCTCGTCGTACCGTCGGAGCCGGGAGCAGGCGAGACCGAGGCTGCGGTGCGCGTGGCCCTGCCCGGCCTGATCCCCGATGCGGGATGCGGCGGCCAGCGCGATCCGCTGCGTGCCGAGCCAGTCCTGCCAGTGCCCCTGCCGGTGCAGGAAGCCGGCCATGGTCCAGGCCAGCCGCCAGGCGTGGCCCTCGAACCCGGACCGCGCCGCGAGCGGTACGGCGGCGAGCAGGACGGGGACCTCGGTGGTGAACCAGGCGGCGGCAGCTGACCGGCTCCTGGGGCGTTCCGGCGTCACGCCGGCCCGGGGTGGCGGGAGGCTGATCGCGCTGAAGTGCGGGTGCAGTGCGAGGTCGGCGGCGTGGGCGGTGTGCAGGCAGTGGTCGAGCAGTCGGTGCGTGGCGGCTCGACGCTCGGCCGGCGGCTCAGCCTCGTCGGCGAGGTCGGCGGCGTACGCGCGCAGCAGGTCGTGGAACGCGTAGCGCCCGTAGGTGTGCTCGGTGAAGAGGTTCGCCCGGGTCAGCTCGGTGAGCAGGGAACCGGTCGCCTGGCCGTCGACGCCGGAGAGGCTGGCCACGGCCGGGGCGGAGACGTCCGGGCCGGGATGCAGGCTCAGCAGCCGGAACAGCTGGGCCGCGGGTGGGCTGAGCGTCCGGCACGACCAGGAGAAGACCGCCCGGACGTCGGTGGCCTCGTCGCCCGCGCGGAAGGCGTCCAGGTCGCCCAACTCGCCGGCGACGGCGGCCAACGAGAAGTGCCGGTTGGTGGAGGCTCTGGCCGCGACGATGGCCAGGGCGATGGGCAGCCGCGCGCACCGCTCGGCGATGGTGTCGGCCGCGGCGGGTTCGGCGGCGACCTGGCGCTCCCCGAGCCGGCGGACCAGCATGTCGCGGGCTTCGCCGGGGCTCAGCAGGTCGAGGGGCACCGGCTGGGCGCTCTCGGTGACGACAAGCGGGATGAGCTGGTCGCGGCTGGTGACGATCGCGAGGCAGTCCGGCGAGCCGGGCAACAGCGGCCGGACCTGTTCGGCGTCGCGCGCGTTGTCCAGCACCACCAGCAGTCGCTTGCCCGCCACCGTCGTGCGGTACAAACTCACCATCGTGTCCGGGTCGCTGGGCATCCGGGCCACCGGAACGCCGAGCGCCTCCAGGAAGCCGTGCAGCGCTCGCGCCGGTTCGGTCGGTGTGGCCGCCGGGTCGAAGCCGCGCAGGTTGACGTAGAGCTGCCCGTCGGGGAGGCGCTCGGCCGCGTGGTGCGCCCAGTGCAGGGCGAGGGCGGTCTTGCCGACGCCGGCGGTCCCGGACACCACGACGGCGCCGCCCCTGTCGACCAGCGCGTCGAGGGCGGCGAGCTCCGCGTCGCGTCCGGTGAACGTGGGTACGGGGGGAGGCAGTTGCGCCGCGACCGGGGCCGCCGCCACCGGGGCGGGTGCGGCGATCGCGGTGTCCTGGCGCAGGATGGCGCGTTCCAGGTCCCGCAGCCGCGGCCCCGGATCGATGCCCAGGTTCTCCCGCAGGTTGTCGCGCAGCCGCCGGTACGTGGCGACCGCGTCGCCCTGCCGGCCGTCGCGGTACAGGGCGAGCATCAGCTGCGCGTGCAGGTGCTCGTCGAGGGGATGCTGCCGGACGAGCCGTTCCAATCCGGGGACGAGCCCGGCGTGCTCACCGACGGACAGCCGGGCCTCGGCGAGCGACCGTTCGGCCTCCAACCGCAGACGTGCCAGGTGTTCCGCCTGCTCCTCGAGCCAGGGCGACCCGGCCACGTCGGCCAGCGGTGGGCCCCGCCACAGTGCCACAGCGTCCGTCAGGTGCTTCACCTGCTCGTTGCGGTCCGTCGACCGCCGGGCCAGCTCGATGAGGCGCTCGGCGGCCTGGACGTCAGTGGAGTCCGGCCCGGTGTCGAGCAGATAACCGGGCTGGCGCGCCACGATCGACCCGGGTTCGCCGAGCACCCCGCGTAGATAGGACACGTGACGCTGCAACGTGTTCGCCGCGGTGGCCGGTAGCTGGTCGCCCCAGACCACGTCGAGGAGCCGGTCGACGCTGACCACCCGGCCCGCGTGCAGCGCCAACGTCGCCAGTACCGCCTTGCGGCGCAGGCCGTTGACCGCCTGCGGGCTGCCGGCGACGACCACCTCCACCGGCCCGAGCAGCCTGACGCGTACGCCCGTGCCAGCCATTGACATCACCGAATCAGGCTAAAACTCCAGTCCGGCAAGCTCGTTCTGATCGTCGCGCACTGGACACGATCCAGCGGGCCGCCGAGGCTGCCGGCACTACCAATACCCCTGGGGGGTAGTTACGCTGTGGCCATGCGCGAACGGGTGATCCTCGTCGTCGGGTACGACGGGGCCGAGCTGCTCGACATCGCCTGCGTCACGTCCAGTCTCGACATCGCCAACCGGATCGGCGCCGCGCCGCCGTACCGGATCGTCCTGGCCACCCCCGGCCAGCGGGAGATCACCTGCGACTCCGGGTTGCGACTCGCGGGCGAGGCGAGCCTGGAACGGTTCACCGGACCGGTGCACACGCTGCTGGTGACCGGCGGCCGCGGGCATGAGCGGGCGGCGGCGAGCCCACACCTCGTCGGGCACGTCCGGCGGCTGGCCGCTCTGGCGGTACGGGTCGCGTCGGTCTGCACCGGGTCGACGGTGCTGGCCGAGGCCGGTCTGCTCAACGGCCGGCGGGCCACCACGCACTGGATGTACGCCCACCGGCTGGCGGAGCGGTTTCCCGACGTACGCGTCGACGCCGGACCGATCTACGTCCGGGACGGTGACGTCGCGACCTCGGGTGGCATGACGAGCGCCCTGGACCTGACCCTCGCCTTCATCGAGGAGGATCACGGGGCGGCCCTGGCCCGGGGCGTGGCGATGGGCACTGTGGCGTACCTGCAACGGCCCGGCGGGCAGGCCCAGATGAGCATGTTCCTGGTCCGCCGGACCACCGACGACGTCATGGTCCGCGAGATCAGCGACCACATCGTGAGCCACCTCGCCGACGACCTGAGCACCGCGGCGCTGGCCCGGCTCACCGGCGTCAGCGAGCGCCACCTGTCCCGACTGTTCGTCGAGCACCTCGGGCAGACGCCGGGGCGCTACGTGCGTCGGGTGCGGACCGAAGCCGCCGCGCAGCTGCTGGCCTCCACCGCTCTGCCACTGGTGGCCGTGGCACGACGGTGCGGATTCGGCTCGCCGGAGTCACTGCGGCAGGCGTTCGTCGACCGGTACGCGATGCCGCCCGCCCGCTATCGAACGACGCAGGCGGCGCTTACGGGTTGATGCCACGGCTTCGGCCCAGCGCCCCAGCGATTCGGACACGATCGATCCCGAAACAGTGCCGCCCGCGGCGACGCCGGCAGGATCGGGGCCATGACAGAGCAGCCGTCAGCGCGCCGGCCGCGACTGGTCGACCGATGGCCGATCGCGGTCGCACTCGTCGTCGTCGCTGGCGCGGCCACCGTGATCGCACTGGTGAACGAGCAGGCCGAGCTCTTCGGGCCGGCAGTGGCCACCATGGCTGCCATCTACCTCATGGCGTACGCCCTCGGCCGACAGTGGACCGCGTGGCTGGCATTCGTCATCCTGAGCGCCGTGGTGACCGGCCTGCACCTGCTGGCACGGCTGCTCACGCTGCCGGTCGACCCGGCGGTCGGGATGACGCTGCTGCTGGTGCCGTTGTGGGTGTGGGCGGCAACTCGCCGTCGCTTCACCCCGACCCGGGCGTTCTCGGTGCAGACCGCCGGCATGATGGTCTTCGGCGCGATCACTCTGCTGACAGTGGCCACGCAACCGCAGGTGGGCACCGCCGTGGCGGGTGTCGGCTTCCTGGCACACGGCATCTGGGACGCCTACCACTACCGGGCCAAGCTGGTGGTGAGTCGCTCGTGGGCGCAGTTCTGCGCGATTGTCGACCTCGGAGTCGGCATCGCGCTGCTCATCGCGGCCCTAGGCTGACTGCCCGGCACATCGACATCAATGGAGAGTTCGCAATGACCACACGTAACGGCAAGGTGATCGTCGACCAGACCATCTCTGCCGACGGGTATTCTGCCGGGCTCAACCAGACCGAGGAGCGCCCCTTCGGTGACGACGGCGGTGACGGCTGGGGCCGCCGGCTGCATTCCTGGATGTTCGACTTCGCCGAGGAGAACCGGCCCGAGGTCGACCAGATCAACGCCGCCTCGGCGGTCATCATGGGGCGCAACATGTTCGGCCCGGTGCGGGGCGAGTGGGATTGGCAGTGGAACGGCTGGTGGGGTGACAACCCACCGTTCCACAAGCCGGTGTTCGTGCTCACCCATCACGCGCGTGAGCCGGAGCCGATGGCGGGCGACACCACCTTCCACTTCGTCACCGACGGAATCGAGTCGGCGCTCGCACAGGCACGCGCCGCGGCCGGTGGAGGCGACATCTCGATCCACGGCGGCGCGACCACCATCAACCAGTACCTCGCCGCCGGTCTGGTCGACGAGCTGCGGCTGCACATCGTGCCGGTCACCCTCGGCGCCGGCGTGCGGTTGTTCGACGGTGTCCCGCCGCTGAACCTCGAACAGGTGACGGCGCGGGCGGCGAGCACGGTCCTGCACGTCACCTACCGCGTACTCGTCACTCCCTCTCAGTAGCCTGCCCGACGAGCCGGCGGAGAGCCGGAGCGGCAGAGTCGTACGACGGAGGACGTGTTGTCTGCTATCGCGTCACTGACAGTGGTCCCCACTGACAGCATCACCGAGCTGGCCCGCCTGGCCCGCACATCGTCGTCGTCGTTCCGCGCGTACCTGGCGGAACACGGGAGTCAGGCGCGCCAGGAGTACGACTGGTCCGGGTACTGCATGCTCTACGTCCTGACCTACCTGGAGGAGCACGGCATCGACCTGGAGCAGTCGGAGTTCAATGCCGAGTCGGAGGCCATCACCAGCGTGTACGGCCTGACCACGCTCATCACTCCAGCCCCAGGGTTACTGGATCAGCTCGATCCCAGCGCGCACCGCGCGGAGGAGTTGGCCGCGCACTTCGAGGAGATGGGGATGGACTTCGAGGAGAGCGGCACCGTCGGTCTGGACACGTTGCGGGTGTTGCGCGACTGCCTCTCCGACCTCCGCGACGACCAGGTCCTGCTGCTCAACATTGGCTGAGGCCGCTCTGCCTGTCGACCCTCTGCGGACCAGGTGCGGACCGCACGACCACCCCCGGCTGCCTGCGGCAGCATCAAGCGCACCCGCGAGCAGAGTCACGGTGACCCGTAGCTGGTTGCCGAGGGGATCGGCGCGGGCCGTAGCGTGGCTGGACCGTCCCGGCGCGCGGTGCCGGCGATACTGTGCGCGTGGAGTACGTGTCCAGAGTGCCGCGACCGCCGCTGGACGGGCTGATCGACGACCTTTACTACCTAAAGGGTGTGCCGCCGTACGCCCGGTTGACGTTGCCGGCAAGTCCGGCGGCGTTGCTCATCGTCAACCTCGGGGCGCCGTTCCGCATCCGCGCCGGCGCCGACATCGAGGCGGCCGAGTACGCCGACGGCTGCGTGGTCACCACGCCCAGTCGCGCCTTCGAGTTCGGCTACCCGCCGCAGACCCGGTCCGTCGGCGTGCACTTCAAGCCGTGGGGTCCGGCACCCTTCCTGCCGATGCCCGCAGCCGAGCTGTGTGACCGGCCGGTGACGCTGGAACAGGTCTGGGGCCGGCCCGCCGTCGCCGAGCTGCGCGACCGGCTGGCCACGGCGGACGGACCGCAGAAGATGCTGACGCTGCTCGAGGAGGAGCTGATGCGACGGCTGCGCGAGACCACCGGTCTGGGGCTGGTCCGCCGTACGAGCGGCGTCATCGCGGCGACCAGCGGGGCGGTGGCGATCGGCGACCTGCGGGTGGCAGCCGGTGTCAGCAGCACTCATCTGGCACAACGGTTCAAGGAGTTCATCGGCGTCACGCCGAAGCAGCTGGCCCGCAGCTACCGCTTCACCGCCACCGTGTTCGCGATCGACCCCGCCGGACCGATCGACTGGGGCGACCTCGCCGGCGGCGCCGGCTACTTCGACCAGGCTCACTTCGGTCACGAGTTCCGGGCCTTCACCGGGCTCACGCCGACCCGGTACGTCGAGATCCGGCGACGGTTCCTGCGCGAACACCCCGGCCACGTGCTGGACGGCTGGCCGCTGCCGGCCGATTGATTTCTTACAAGAGCGACCGCCCACGACACGCTAGTTTGGCCGCACCCGAAGCAGAGGAGAGCCGCGTGGGCAAGGTGGTCATGTACAGCTCGGTGTCGGTGGACGGCTTCATCGCGGACGACAACGACCAGCCCGGACCGCTGTTCGACTGGTTGACCAGCGGTGACGTCCCGTTGGACGAGAGCGGCGTACTGAGGGTGTCGCAGACCTCCTACGACCACACCCGGCCGTACTGGGACCAGATCGGGGCGACGATCGCCGGCCGCCACGTCTTCGACATGACTGACGGCTGGGACGGCAAGCCTCCGGGCGGGGTCGACCACGCGGTCGTCGTGACGCACCGGCCGAAGCCCGAGGGCTGGAACCCCGAGGCGCCGTTTCACTTCGTCGACGGCGTCGAGGCAGCCGTGGCCACGGCGCAGAAGCTTGCGGGTGACCGCATCGTCGAGGTTGCCGCCGGCGACGTCGGTGGCCAGGTGCTGGCCGCGGGCCTGGTCGACGAGGTGCGCATGGACGTCGTACCCGTCGTGTTCGGGTCCGGCAAGCGCTACTTCGGGTCGGTCGACGCGCAGCACCTGTTGGAGGACCCTGACGTGGTGATTCAGGGCAACCGGGTGCTTCACCTGAGCTACCGGGTGCGCCGTTGACCGATCTGAGCGGACCCCGCCGTTCGCCCGCAGGATTAGGGCATCGACCGTTGTAGGGTGCGCGCCGTGGGATACACGGTGGCGCCCTCAGGTCGTCTGCACCTCCCGAAGTCGGACGACGCCGCTGCGGTCGCCGCTGTCCAGGCCGCCATGGCTCAGCGAGGTGGCTGGCACGAGCCCGAGGCGTTCCCGACGGATGGCACGCTGGTCGACCTGGCGGAGACCGCCAGGGCCACGATCATCCGCGACGGAGACTGGATCGAGTTCGGGTACGACGACGACGGTGACCCCAAGTGGTCGGACCGGGCTACTGCCTTCTACGTCGCGATCGCGCCGTTCGTACGCTCGGGAACCGTTCAGATCGAGGGCGAGGATGGCGCCCGCTGGTCATACACCTACGCGGACCGGCAGGTCACCCAACAGGGCTGGAACGGCTGGATGGTTCCATCGAGCCGTTCGGCGAGTATGTGGACCTCCCATAGGCGGCGGCTCACTCACCGGCTGCCCGGGCATCGGGGAGCGGATCTCCTCGTCGGGCAATCTCCCAGACCGGGCGCTCGGGATCGTCGTTGTGCACGACGATGTCGGCGTGCCGGGTCGGGCGGGCCGTCGCGAAGTAGAGCTGCTGCGACGGGATGTAACGCTCGCGCCAGCGTCGCTCGACGTCGGCCCGGGTTGACACCTGGCGCTCCCGGATCACGGCACGATCCACTGTCCTCTCGAGTGCCGTCGACACGAAGACGCGCAGGTCCCACCTGTCGATCAGTTCCGGGCGCAACAGGAAGACGCCGTCGAAGACGAGCACGGCGTCGGCCGGGGCGGTCGTGACCGGCGGGGACAGCGCGGCATCCGCGGTGCTGTCGTAGACCGCGCGCTGGAAGCCCCGATCGCCACCCGGGCCGAGCGGCTCGAGCAGAACCCGGTTCAGCGCCTCGTTGTCGTGGGTGTCGTAGTAACAGCCTTCGGCCGAGTACTCGCCGCGCGGATAGCGCTGCGCCCGCGGGAAGAGGAAGTCGTCGATCGTGGCGCGGATGACGTCGCGGCCCCGATCGCGCAGGACGACGGCCAACTCGTCGGCGAGGGTGGTCTTGCCGGCGGCGGGTGGCCCGTCGACGGCAACCCGCGTCGGGTGGGCCACGGTGACGGACCCGACTGCCTCAACCAGGCGCCCGATCAGCTCGTCGCGGGTGCCGTGAACCACGTCAACGTTTGAGCGGGTCAGGGCCGGCAGGTGTTCGTCTTGATCGTTTCGACGAATGCGTCCCAGGCGGCGGGCGCGAAGCTCAACATCCCGGCGTCGGGCGCCTTGGAGTCGCGAACGTCGACCTGGGCGCGTCGGTCGCGGACCTCCACGCACTGACCGTTGTTGCCGGAACGGCTCGACGTGCGCCAGGCGTTACGTTCCATGCTTGCTCAGCTCCCTGATGAACGTGATCGACTCGGCGGGTGACCGCGCCAGCGTCCTCAGATTGTCGTACGCCGCTGACAACCGCGCCAGGTCGCGACTCGACTCAAGGAAGAGCTCGCCAGCCAGGGTCTCGATGTAGCCCAGTGGTGGTTCGTCCTGCTCGAAGCTGAGCAGGGCGAAGCCGCTGCTGATCGCAAGATGGGCACCAGCCTCGAAGCGCAGCACCTGGATCGTCACGTTCGGCAGCCGGCTCAAGGTGACCAGGTGATCCAACTGCTCACGCAGCACGTCCGGGCCGCCAACCTCGGTGCGCAGAGACGCCTCGGACAGGATGGCGTGCATCCGCAGCGGAGTCGGCTGCCGACGCAGCACCTCCTGCCGAGTCATCCGGGCGGAAACCCGCTGGTCGATGGTTTCCTGGTCGGTCTCCCGGCCGATGACATTGACCTCGCGGGCATAGCTCTCGGTCTGGAGGAGACCGGGCACGAGCATCGGCTCGAAGTTCTTGAGTTCCACGGCCTCGATCTCATACGCGATGTAGGTGGCGTACTTGCCACCGAGGCGCTGCCACCAGCCGTCCTCCCGCAGACCGCGCGCCTGATCGAGCAGCGAGGTCCCCGGCTCCTCGTCAATCTTGACGCCGTACGCGACCAGCAACTCCATGACGTCACCGACGCGAGGTCTGATCTCGCCCGACTCGATCCGACTGATCCGAGACGGCGAGCAGGCAACGGTTTCCGCCACTCCCTCACCAGTCAGACCCTTGGCTTCGCGGAGCTTGCGCAGCTCCCGGCCCAGTCGCCGAGAGCGCGGTGTCGCGGGCGTAAATCGAGGCATGTCGTGATTCTGCGCCCTGCCTCGCATTTCTCCATGCCCTGACTCACGTGCTCGGCGTGTCGATCATGTCCATCTTCTTGCTTTGCATCACATGATGCGCAACTCTGATGACTGTCAGCAACACAGCGTCGCCACAGCGTGAGCCATTGACGTGGCACCCACCCGGCTCCCCGGCGTCTCCAGAAAGCGAGCGTGCGCATGGTTTCCGAAGCCGTGTCGATCGTGTTCGGCGGCCTGGTGCCGGGGTTCCTGTTCGGGCTCCTCGCCTTCCGGGTCAAGACACGATGGTGCCCGCGCTGCGGGGAGTCCACCGACGCCATCCAGCCGTCGCCGGAGCGGAAGTGATGACCGAGCCGGGCCGCCGCAACGGCAACGAGCCGCCAATCGGACGGCGGATGGCAGAGCTGCGGGCACGCCGGGGCATGAGCCAGCAGGTCTTCGCCGACCGGATCCGCAAGTCGAAGAGCTGGGTGGACAAGGTCGAGCGAGGGGTGCGCACCCTCGACCGACTCTCGGTGATCGAGACGGTCGCCGCAGCCCTCGGCGTCGCCCCGGACGTCCTGCTCGCGGGCAAGGCCCCACGCCAGCAACTCCCCGACACCGGCGGCGACGTGGAACGAATCCGCGCGGCGCTGGCCCGCTACGACCTACCCGCCAGCGGCAGGCCAGCGCCGTCGTTGGCCCAGCTCGATGCCCAAGCGGGGTACGCGTGGACGGCATACCGCCACGGCCACCACCCGCAGGTGCTGCGGCTGCTGCCCGACCTGCTCTGCGACAGCCGCGCACAGCCAGGAGACACCGCAGAGCTGCTGGTACGGGTGTACCGGCTCGCCGCCCAGGTGCTGGTCAAGCTCGGTGAGGCCGACCTGGCCTGGCTGGCCGCCGACCGGGCGATGAGCGCCGCCGCCGGTAACCCCTGGCGTGCCGGCCTTGCGGCAATCTCTCTCGCGCAGGCGCTGCGAGCCCTGGGGCGAGGCCGGTTGGCGATGACGGCGGCTGTCGCTGCCGTACACCAATTGGATGTGGAACCGCCCCACGTCCGGGGGCCGGGCGTAACCGGGACCCTGTTGATCGAAGCGGCGCTCGCTGCCGCAGTGTGTGGAGACGCCAACGCGGCAGGCGAACTAACCGAGCGCGCCGCTCGCCTCGCTGGCGGCCAGTCCCAGCACGACTGCGACGGCATCGGGTTCGGTCCGACACCTGTAGACCTCGCCCGCGCACTGATCGCGATGTGGTCGGGCGACCACCAACTGGCCGTGACCATCCACAAGCGGGCCACCAGCGGCAACGCTTGGCACCTCCTCCCCGCCGAACATCGAGCTTCCCACCTGATCGACATCACTCATGCCTATCTGGACCTCGGCGACACGCGCGCCGCCGGCCGGGCGCTGGTCGCCGCCGGCCGGATCGCCACCTGGGAGACACGAATTCGCCCCGTGGCCCGCGCAGCGCTGACCGCCGTGTTCCGTGCCGGACCGGATGCGGCCGACCTGTCCGGCTTGGCCGCCACCCTCGGATTGACGCGATAAGGAACCTTGGCACGTCCGCCGTTCAACGCCGGGTCGCCCTATTCCGAGTCCAACAACTAATACCGCCTAAGCGAGCACATCGCATGTTTCCGAGTGATGTCACCTGCAGCCGCAGCCTCTACACGGACCATCGCTTCGGGGGTGTGTAGGCGAGTAGATCTCCCGCCACCTGGCGAAAGCGCGGAAGAAGGACCATTTCCGACCCTAAGCGCTCCTCAAACCCGGTATACGCCGCCGGTCCAGCCCGGAGCGGGCAAGATTAGTCGTCCGATTTCCAGCCACTAAGATACTTGTCTGCCAGCTCCACAACCTCAGCGAGCGCCGCATCACCGGCAGCTTGACCCTTCAGCAATTCCACAGCCCGCCTCAACTTCTCCTCGCCGCCGTACACATTTAGGAGTGTGTCCCAATGAAGGCGAGCTTCCCTGACCACCGCGCGGTCCCCCATCGTCTGCATCACCCTTTCGGTCCGAGCCAACAGGAGAAGTTTCGCGTTCAAGGCAACGTGGTCCACTTCGGCTAGCGCCCGGCGCTTGCCGCTCTTACGCTGCGCCCATGCCAGAAGCCTGAGCAGGTCCCATTCTTCAAGAAGGGAGTCGGTTGTGCTTTGGTCCACCGCGTCGCAAACAGCCGCCTCCAATTCGGCAATAAAGGATTTTGAAGCGAGCTGACCCCGGACACTATCCTTCGAACTCACCAGGTCAACGAGCTGCAGCCGGGAAGAGAGACTGGTAATCCCTGGAAGAATATTAGCAACTACTTCACCCACAGCATCTTGGTCGGGCAAGCGACGCAACAATCGCCGAATAGTGGCTGAGACTACAGTACGGGGTTCAACAACAAACAGCCCACCACGGCCGCTGGGCGGCATTTTCGGAAGCAGATTAAGCAGAACAACGGTGGCGACAGGAACGGCCTCAACCGGGAAGTCCTCCTCGTAAACGCGAAGGGCAGCGACCACATCCTCGAGGTGACCCTCATCCAATGAGTTCAGGAAGTCCTCAAGGCCACTGCGATCGGCGAGGAGGGAAAAAGCTCGCTCGGCATCAGCAAAGGCATGAATTCCTGCATTCCAGTGTCTTTCCAAGTAGAAATTGAGCACATCGAGGTGCGCTACACGCCTCGCCCTCAACCAAATGGCCAGCCATTCAGAGCCGTTATGAGGACCCTCAACACGATGAAGGCTGGCCGGGAAAAGCCGTTCGATTATCGACCGGACGATCTCCCGATTCTCGCCAGCCACCTCAAGCAGCCCCTCTACTAGCCGTTGGAATTCGGACTCGTGCGAATCCCTAGCGCCGGACGGAGACGGTGCAGTGAGTGCCCTGCGAGCAGCCGCGATGGCCGCGAAGACATCAGGCATGAAAATCCGCACCGCTTCGAGCCCTAGGACATCCACAGCCTCAATTTGGTCACCTAGAGCGTCCAGTGTGCCCCGGACGGCCGCGCCGTACTGACGCACACCCCGCATACTGACAACCAAGGGGTAGATGACCTCTGCGAGAACATCAGGCCAGCGACTTCTGTCGAATTGCTTGACCTCCACATCGTCTAAGGCGTCTTGTAGAGCCCGACCTAACTGGTTCAGCAATAACGTGCCAGGCACCGAAGGGAGATCGATAGGAAGTTGGACTATCTTCTCAATATATGCTCGACCTTCCACGCCGGACCGGTCAAGGCTCCGCTCCACCTGAGGGCGGTCGAATATGAGCACGTAGACAACGTTCGGGAAGCTGGCAGTTAAGCGCACCAACTTGAAGACGTCCCTGACTTCCTCTGGGAGCAGTCGGTCGATGTCATCGATCATAACTATTAGCGGGGTTTCGAGGGCGGCCAACTTATCTGAGAGAGCATCCCGAACTTCCGTGGCTGTCCGTCTATTGCTAAACTTTGCGACGGCGCCTGCGGCGTTGGCAATCCGCCCGATCCACGGACCAGCAACAGGAACCGAAGAAAATGGGCTTAGCAGCTGACCGTACGTCTCAATCTCTGAGGAAATAGCAGCAAGCCGCCCTTCCTTGAGGCGAAGCTGCCCGGCAATCTCCCGAAAAAAGATCTCCACTAGCTGCTCGGCGCCCGAGAACATCCACGGGTTAAACTCAAGCACTGGAACGACGGGGTCTTCTTCAAGTCGCCTGCGCGTGAGGTTGATTAGTGATGTCTTACCGGACCCCCATGGGCCCATTACCGCAACAACATAGCCGTTTGGGGCTTGTATGGCACGAAGCTGCTTCGCCAGACTTGCAGCGACCGGCACTCGACTCAGCAGGTCTTCTGCGTCCATACCAATCGGATCATCTCGTGCACTATCGTGACTAATGGTCCACTTTAAGCGCCGGGCTTGAAGACGCTCCATCTTGGCTCGGCGCAGCAGCAAGATTCCGCCGGCGGCAATTCCTGTGCCGCCGAGGACTAGAACCAGCGCAAGCCATCGCCAGTCTTGACCTAGATCTGGGAGCTGCCACAGCGGCCAAAGGATGTACTCCCAAGCCCTAGTCCAAAGGATGACGCCGGATGCAACGGCGACACCACCGCCGATGTTCAGGGTTATGCCCGTGCGCCGCTTGCTCATCACGGAGGCAGCTTTCCCCAGTAAGGTGCTCGCCGCAAGAGCGGGTGACCTCAGCAGTCACACCCGGGGGGCACGCTGAGGAAGCCTGCGCACGAGGAGCAGGTTTCGACGCATCCGCTGATCAGACTCTGCGAGCCAGGCGGGATATACCCCTCCCCGCCATGTCCCAGACGCCAGACAACTGTCCGCAAATCGAGATCAGCGACGATGAGCTCCGTTGTCGAGTAGTGCCGAGGTGCGCCTGTTTGTAGCAACACCGAAGCGCGCGACCGTCTGGCTGAACCGCCGAGGCGGCAGTGTCAGGGACGGACGGTTTACTACTCCCGGGGACCGGTAAGAACCCGTAGCCGTCGGTCAAGGTTGGAGATCCCCGGTACCGACGTACGAACCTCGCGGCCCGCCAGTGGACGGTTCGGATGCCGCCGCATCCGGTTCCACGTTTGCCCAGCTCAGAGGCGTTTGGTGGGGCGGGCGGGACTCGAACCCGCGACCGAGGGATTATGAGTCCCCTGCTCTAACCGGCTGAGCTACCGCCCCGAACACCGCGCCGGATCTTATCCCGCTCGGCGATCAGCAGCCAGCACCGAGCCGGCCGGCGCCCACGCCTGCACCAGCACGATGGGCAACAGGAATATAACAGCGCGCTCGGGTACGCCTGTCAGCCGGCGCGCAGCTCGTCCAGCACGGCGCCGGCGGCGCGCCAGCCGCTGGTGAGAGCGCCCTGGATCGATGGGCTGTCCCGGTGGTCACCGGCCACGAAGAGCCCCTTCCCCAATGCCACCGGCTTGCGCAGCCGTCCCTGTGGTGGCGGCGCGGCGGGTAGCGCCTCGGGGATGGCCACTGTGGTGAGGTGGGTCCAGTCGGCGGTGGAGCGGCCGTACAGCCGGGTCAACTCGGTCCGGATGGACGGCTCGGGTGGGGCCGTCGGGCCGACCACCGAGGTGGCGATCAGGTGCCGTCCGGCGGGCGCGTATGTCGCGGCGGCGTTGCTGAGCACCACCGTGTTGGCGACGAGTTCGCGTCGGTCGCCGTCGACGAGCAGGATCGCCTCGGTGAGCGGCGGCTCGGGGGCGCTGTGGTAGTAGGTGGTGTAGCTGTGCATGCGTACCATCGCCAGGGCCGGCAGGAGCGCGGACGCGGCGGGCGGGTCGACGGCGACCACGACGGCCCGGCAGCGGATGTCGCCGGCCTGGGTGCGGACCCGGCCCGGGGTGACCTCGGCGACCGGGGTGTCCAGGTCGAGCAGGTCGGCGGGCAGCGGCGCGGCGATGGCCCGGGGCAGCGCGGCCATGCCTTCGGCGGGCAGGCCGATCCGGCCGCGGGCGAAGGAGCGCAGCACCATCGCCAGTACGTGACTGGAGGTGGAGAGTTCCCGGTCGATGAACACACCGGACAGGAATGGTCGCAGCAGCTCCTCGATGATGGCGTCGGAGAGGCCGGCGCGGCGCAGCGCGGTCTCGGTGCTGGTTTCCGGCGCGGCGAGCAGCCGGGATGTGGGCAGGGTGGCGCAGCCGGTGGCGAGCGCGGCGAAGCGCAGCCGGTCGAGCAGGGAGCCGACCCCGGCGAGCGCGGTACCGGGCCCGCCGGTCGGCTCGCGCAGCGGGTTGACCAATCGCAGCAGGTTGTCGCCCTTGCGGACCAGCACGCCGGAGGTGAAGTACCCGAGGTTGAGCTGGTCGGTGTCGAGCAGCGTCCCGAGCCGGGGGTAGGCGGTGTTGAGCACCTGGAAGCCCCGGTCGATGAGGTGACCGTCGACCACGTCGGTGGCGACCCGGCCGCCGAGCCGGCCCTCGGCCTCCACCAGCCGCCAGGGCATGCCGGCGCGGTGCAGCCGGCGGGCGGCGGCGAGGCCGGCCAGGCCGCCGCCGACGATGACCACATCGGTCTCAGCCAGCACCGCGCGCCTCCCGCTCACCGTTCGCCCGGGACAACCGGCCCGGCCACCAGATCTTCGGCCCGATGTCGTACGCGAGTGCGGGCACCAGCAGCGACCGGACGATGATGGTGTCGATCAGTACCCCGACCGCGACCGCCGTACCCAACTCGACGAGTACCACAAGTGGCAGGACGGCGAGGGCGGAGAACGTCGCGGCGAGCACGATGCCGGCGGAGGTGATCACCCCGCCGGTGACGGCGAGGCCGGCGAGCACCCCGGCGCGGGTGCCGCGCTTGACCGATTCTTCGCGGACCCGGCTCATCAGGAAGATGTTGTAGTCGATGCCGAGCGCGACCAGGAAGACGAACGCGAACAGCGGGAACGACGAGTCCACGCCGGGAAAGTCGAAGACGTGGCGGAACAGCAGCGCGCAGAGGCCGAGGGTCGCCGCGAAGCTGAGCAGCACGGTGGCGATCAGCAGCACCGGGGCGAGCAGGGCGCGCAGCAGGAGCGCCAGGATGACCGCGATGACCACCAGCACCACCGGGATGATGACGTTCTGGTCGCGCTTCGCGGCGTCCGAGGTGTCCACGTTGATCGCGGTGAAGCCGCCGACCACCGCGTCCGCGCCCGGCACCTGGTGTACGGCCACCCGCAGCTCGCGGATGGTCCGCTCGGCGCCGTCGCTGTCGGGCGGGTCGGTCAGGGTCGCGTCCAGCTGCACCCGCCCGTCGACGACCTTGGGGGTGGCGTTCTCCTGGGGCGGGCCGGTCTGTGGGCCGGCCGTGAGCGGACGGACGTCGGCGACGCCGGGCACGCCGGTCGCCACCTGGGCGACCTGTCGGGCGGTCTGTTCGGTGGTGAAGATGGTGGCCGGGCTGCCGGTGCCGGCCGGGTAGTGCCGGGCGATCACCTCCTGGCCGTCGACCGAGTCGGTGCGCTGGGTGAACAGGTCGGACTGGCCGAGGGTGGTGGCGCCGAGCTGGGTGAGGCCGAGGGTCAGCAGGGCCAGCACGACGGCGGTGGTCAGCCAGATCGGGCGGGCGTGCCGGGCCACGAAGCCGGCAACGCGGCTCCAGATGCCGTGTTCGGCCCGCGGGTCGGCCTGGTCGGCTCGTGGGCGTCGGGGCCAGAACGCCCACCGGCCGCCGAGCACCAGCAGCGCCGGCAGGAAGGTGAGCATCACCAGCAGGGTGGCGGCGATGCCGATGGCGGCGACCGGGCCGAGCGCCCGGTTGGAGTTGAGGCTGGACAGCAGCAGGCAGAGCAGGCTGACGATGACAGTGCCGCCGGACGCGATGATGGCCGGCGCGGCGCCCTTCCAGGCGGTCTTCATGGCGTCCCAGGGGCGGTCGTGCCGGTGCAGCTCCTCCCGGTAGCGGGCGATCAGCAGCAGCGCGTAGTCGGTGCCGGCGCCGAAGACCAGCACTGTGAGGATGCCCTGGGCCTGCCCGTTGAGCTTGACCACGTCCGCGTCGGCGAGCAGGTAGACGAAGACCGAGGCGAGGGCGTACGACATCCCGGCGGCGAGCAGCGGAAAGATCCACAGGACCGGGCTGCGGTAGACGATCAGCAGGATGACCAGCACCACGACCAGGGTGACCAGCAGCAGTGGCCCGTCGATGGCGGAGAAGACCTCGATCAGGTCGGCGAGCAGGCCGGCGGGCCCGGAGACGTCCACGGTGAGTCCGTCCCGGTCACCGCCGGTGATGTCGCGGAGCTGCTCGACGACCGCGCCGATCTCCTCGCCCTCGGCGTCGTCCACAGGCACGACGACCTGGAGGGCCTGGCCGTCGTCGCTCGGGATGGGTGGGGGCAGCGGGGTGACCACGCCGGGGACCTGGGCGAACCGGGTGGCGTCGACGCTCACCCGTTGCCGGTCCGCGTCCGTGATCCCGGCGGCCCGCTCGTAGACGACCAGCGCCGGGATGGTCTGCCGGTCGACGAACTCGCCGGCGAGGTCCTGGGCGCGGGTCGCCTCGGCGTCGGTGGGCAGGAAGGCGGCGTTGTCGTTGGTGGCGACCTCGCTGAGGCGCCCCGCGTAGGGGCCGGCCACGCCGCCGATCACCAACCAGGCCAGCACGACCGCCACCGCGATCAGCGTGGCCCTGCCGCCTCGTCCGGACATCCACACTCACCCCAAGGATCGACGCATCAATCGACGCAGCGGGAGCCTCAGTCGACATCGACCATCCTGCCGGGCAAGCAGGTCGACTGTGGGTGAAACCGGATCACACACGAAAACGCCCGCCGGCCGGTGGGCTGACGGGCGTGCGTGGGAAAGCTCCCCCGATTGGACTCGAACCAATAACCTGCCGGTTAACAGCCGGCTGCTCTGCCAATTGAGCTACAGGGGACCGTGCACCGCGCGACTTCGGATCTCCCCGACGCCGTGCGACGGGACAAGAGTACCTGACATCCCCCGGTGGTGGTCCAGTGGGTTCCCTCCCCGCCGCCGCATTGACAATCGGGATAAATCGCCATCCCGGCACAAGCAGGCTTGAGCGGAGAGCAGGATGGGTAGTTAGCTGCGGACAGAGGACGCAGGCGCGAACAGGTCGCCTTCCGACGGGGCAACTCGCCGGGGTGACGGCGCGTCAGGTACGGAAGGAGCCGCCATGCGCGGAAAGATCATGTTTCTTGGCGGGCTGGCTGCGGGATTCGTCCTGGGCGCCCGTGCCGGCCGGGAAAAGTACGAAGAGCTCGTGGTCCGGGGCCGCAAGGTGCTCGACCACCCGACCGTCCAGGAGGCGGCAGGGGTCGCGCAGGCCCAGGCCAACAAGCTCTACAGCGAGGGCAAAGACAAGCTCGGCCAGACCAAACTGGGCGAGAAGCTGGGTACCGGTAACGGCAGCACCGGCAAGCAGGAGCTGACCGCAGCCGACGACGCGTTCGCCGGCACGCCCGCCACCGTGGGCGCCAAGTCGAGCACCAGCACGGTCGGCACGACCTCCGGGTCGCCGTCGTCCACGAACCCCCGCACCAAGCCGTCCGGCTCGGGCACGAACGCCAGCACGCTCTGACCAATCGCACGTCGACGGGCCGGTCGCCGCAGGGCGACCGGCCCGTGGTCTGTCCGACGTGCGGTCAGTCCTTGCTGCTGAACGCCGCGTCGAAGGCGGCACTCGGGGCGTCGAAGGCGAGCCGGCGGACGAACTGCAACGCCTCCGGGGCACCGACCAGCCGGTCCATGCCGGCGTCCTCCCACTCGACCGAGATCGGGCCGGTGTAGCCGATCGCGTTCAACGCGCGGAAGCAGTCCTCCCAGGGCACGTCGCCGTGGCCGGTGGAGACGAAGTCCCACCCGCGCCGCAGGTCGGCCCAGGGCAGGTGCGAGGCGAGTCGGCCACGCCGGCCGTCGCCGGTGCGCACCTTCGCGTCCTTGCAGTCCACGTGGTAGATCCGGTCGGCGAAGTCGAAGATGAAGTTCACCGGGTCCAGCTCCTGCCAGACGAAGTGCGACGGGTCCCAGTTCAGCCCGAACGCGGGCCGGTTGCCGATCGCCTCCAGCGTCCGCTTCGTCGTCCAGTAGTCGTACGCGATCTCACTGGGGTGCACCTCGTGCGCGAACCGCACCCCCACCTCGTCGAACACGTCGAGGATGGGGTTCCACCGGTCGGCGAAGTCCTGGTAGCCGCGCTCGATCATCGACGGTGGCACCGGCGGGAACATCGCGAGGGTGTGCCAGATCGACGAACCGGTGAAGCCGACGACCGTCTTCACCCCGAGCTTCGCCGCCGCCCGCGCGGTGTCCTTGATCTCCTCGGCGGCCCGCTGGCGGACCCCCTCGGGCTCCCCGTCGCCCCAGATGCGGCCGGGCAGGATGTCCTGGTGCCGCTCGTCGATCGGGTGGTCGCAGACCGCCTGACCAACCAGGTGGTTGGAGATCGTGAAGACCTCAAGGTTGTGCTTCGCGAGGGTCTCCCGCTTGCGCTCGACGTACGAGTCGTCGGCGAGCGCCTTGTCGACCTCGAAGTGGTCGCCCCAGCAGGCGATCTCCAGACCGTCGTAGCCCCACTCGGAGGCGAGCCGGCAGACCTCCTCGAACGGAAGGTCGGCCCACTGGCCGGTGAAGAGCGTGATGGGTCGCGCCATTGTCCTTCTCCCCTGATGTGATGGGGATTCCTTGTGCGGACCGGGGCGAGGGTGACCGGACGTAACGCGGCACCCGGGCGGTCACCGGTGGGTGCGGAACACACCTGAGCCCGGCGGGTTGCGCCTCCCACCGGGTCACCGGCCACCAGCACGGTCGCCGCCCCCCAGCCTATTTCCGCAGTGCCCCATCGGGGAAGCCCTGGCGTCGGCTGATCATCCGACCATTTCCTCGGGCGCGGGCAGCACCGCCCGAACGGTGAAGCCGCCACCGGCGCGCGGGCCGGCGGAGAACGTGCCGCCGAGCCGCTCGGCGCGCCTGCGTACCCCGAGCAGACCCCGACCGGCGGCCTGGGTGCCGCCGCCGGACGGAGCGGGACCGGTGCCCTCGTCGCGGACCTCGATGGTGATGCCGGCGGCGTCGTAGCGCAGGCGGACCCCGACCGGAGCGCCCGGCGCGTGCCGGCACGCGTTGGTCAGCGCTTCCTCGATGATCCGGTACGCCACCACGTCGACCGGGCCGGGCAGCGGCCGGGGTTGCCCGGCCATGCTCCACCGCACCGGTTGACCGGCGGTGAAGCCCTCCACCAACGCGTCGAGACGGTTCAGGCTGGGCGCCGGCTCGGACGGGTCGTCGGGCTCATCCACCCGGCCCAGCGCACCGAGCAGCTGATGGCCTCGCGCCAGCACCGTCCCACGCCACTGCGCGAACAACCCCATGCAGGTCAAGGTACGGCAGCAAGCTGTGCGCCACCCTCCGGCGTCCCCACCCCCCACCGGCCACAGGCATAACGCTCGCGGGCGACACGTTGCCGGAGACTGGGCCGGAGGGGCCGCGACTCAGGTCGCGGCCCCTCCGGGTTCAGTCGGTCAGGGCAGGATCCACTTCTGGTTGGCCGCGTTGAGGCAGGTCCAGAGGTGCACGACGGTGCTGTCGGCGGAGTTGTTGCCGGAGACGTCCAGGCACTTGCCCGACGACGGGTTGCGCAGGGTGCCGTCGGACTGGGCCGCCCAGTTCTGCGCGCCGCTGCCGTTGCAGGTCCAGAGCTGGATCTTGGTGCCGTCGGCGGTGCCGCTGCCGTTGACGTCCAGGCACTTGCCGAGCGCCTTGATCGTCGAGTTCGGCGTCACGGTCCAGGTCTGCGCGGCGCTGCTGTTGCAGGTGTAGATCTGGATCTGGGTGCCGTCGGCGGTGCCGGCGTTACGCACATCCAGGCACTTGCCGGCGAGACCCTTGATCGGGCCGACTCCGGTGCCGCCGCCGCTGCCCTTGACCAGTGTGAAGTCGTCCAGGTCGAAGAGCCCCGTGCCGTTACCGGTGAAGGTGAGGTAGAGGTTCTGGGAGCTGGACGGGACGTTGGACAGTGCGGTGGAGACGTTGGCGAAGGTCGTCCAACTGCCGGTGTTGGGGACGGCGACGGTGCCGAGCACCGGGCCGGTGGCCGAACCGGTGCGCACCTGGATGTTGCCACCCGCGCCGCCGGAGACGACCCGGGCCGTGAACGAGGTGACTCCGGTCAGGTTGACCCCGTTGTACGCTGCCCAGTCACCCGGGTCGATGTAGCCGACGGTCTGCCCACCGTTGGCGCCCGCCTTGGTGAACGCGGAGACGCCGTTGGCCGAGCTGAACGCCTCGGCCTGGATCGTGCCGGTGGGCGGTGGCGTGGTGCCCAACTCCTTGATCCGGATGTTGCGGAACGAGGCGTCGTCACCGGTGCCGTGGTTCTGGATGCCGATGTGACCGGCCAGCGAGCGGACCGGGTTGGTGTTGGTGAAGTCGTTGATCTTCACCCCGTTGAGGAAGATCTGCAGCCGCTCGCCCTCGACCAGCAGCTCGTAGGTGTTCCACTCCCCCGGCGCGTTCAGCGCCGCGTCGCGAGCGGCGATGTCGGCGGACTTGAAGGTGTAGACCGCGCCGGTGGTGCGGTCGGTCGCGTCGGTGGCGTCGATCTGGATCTCGTAACCGTTGTCGACCGCCGACCACGGGTCACTCGACGGTGGGAACCCGATGAAGATGCCGGAGTTGTCGTCGCCGGCCAGCTTCCAGTCCAGCTTCAGTGAGTAGTTGGTGAACTGCTTGGCGTTGTACCAGTACAGCCCCATGCCGCCGACCGAGGTCAGTGTGGCGTCGGAGTTGGTGAAGCTGCCCGGGCCGGCCTGTGACCAACCGGCCGTCGAGCCGTTGAACAGCGGGGTGTAGCCGGTCTCGGGCCGGCAGTCGGCCTTGCTTCGACCAGAGGCGTACCGGATGCCGCCGAGCAGGTGGTTCCGGAAGTTCGGCTCCGCGTACGACGCCTGGGTGTGCCCCGCGCCGGTGTAGAAGGACCGGCCGCCGCTGTAGCTCTTGCACCAGCTCAGCGGGTGGTCGGCGCCCATGCCGCCGCCGGAGTACGACGACTCGTCCAGGGTGGCCAGCACGTGCGCTGTCGACCGGGCGTTGGTGCGGTAGTTGTACCACTCGTCGGTGCGGGTCCAGGTCTGCGGCAGGTGAGCGGTGGCCGCGTGGCCGCGGTCCTCCACCTTCATGTTGGCTTGCTGGATGGCGGGGTGCGAGGCGAACCACGCGCCGACGAGGTTGCCGTAGAACGGCCAGTCGTACTCGGTGTCGGCTGCGGCGTGCACACCCACGTACCCGCGGCCGGAGCCGATGTACGACTCGAAGGCGGTCTGCTGGCTGGCGTTGAGCACGTCGCCTGTGGTGTTGAGGAAGACGACAGCTTCGTACTGGTTGAGGTTGCTGGTGGTGAACGCGGCGGCGTCCTCGGTCGCGGTGACTGTGAAGTTGTTCGCCGCACCCAGGTCGCGGATGGTCTGGATGCCGACCGGGATGGCGTCGTGCCGGAACCCGGCGGTCTTGGAGAAGACCAACACGTCGTACGGGGCGTCGGCAGCGCTGGCCGGGGTGGCCGGGGTGGTGCAGGCGATGACGGCCAGTGCGGCCATTGCCGCACCGAGGACGGGTCGCAGGCGTCTGCGCATATCGCTCTCCTAATTGCGGTTAGGAGGGGCCCCTCGCACCACACTAGGCGTTGTCGAAGGGCCCCTCCCGCCAGCTCAGGGCAGGGTCCACTTTTGGTTGGCGGCGGCGGTGCAGGTCCACAGGTGGACCACCGTGCTGTCAGCGGAGCTGTTGCCGGAGACGTCGAGGCACTTGCCCGACGACGTGTTGCGGACGGTGCCGTCGGCCTGGGCGGCCCAGTTCTGCGCGGCGGTCCCGTTGCAGGTCCAGAGCTGGATCTTGGTGCCGTCGGCGGTGGCACCACCCGAGACGTCCAGGCACTTGCCCAACGACTTGATCGTGGAGTTGGGAGTCACCGCCCAGGTCTGCGCGGCGCTGCCGTTGCAGGTGTAGATCTGGATCTGCGTGCCGTCGGCCGTGGCGGCGTTGCGCACGTCGAGGCACTTGCCGCCGAGGCCCTGGATCGGCCCGGTACCACCGGCCGGGGGCGTCCCGGTGACGAAGGTGAAGGCGTCCAGGTCGTAGAGCGCCCCGGTGCCCGACCCGGCGAAGGTCAGGTAGAGCGTGGTCGTGCCGGTCGGCGGGTTGGTGATCGTCCCGGTGACAGTGGTGAAGGTTTCCCAGCCGCCGGTAACCGGGACGGTGGCCGAGCCGAGCACCGTGCCGGTGGCCGAGCCGGCCCGGACCTGGAGGGTGCCGCCGGCGCCCGCCGAGGAGACCCGGGCGTTGAACGAGGTCACGTTGCCCAGCCGGTACGGCTGGAACGCGATCCAGTCGCCGTTGTTGATGTCACCGACGGTCTTGCCACCCTCGGCCGGGGTCTTGCTGAACACGTTGATCCCGGACGAGGTGCCGTAGAACTCGGCCTGGCGGTGCCGTGGCGGCAGCGTGTGCTGGGTGTGCGTGGTCAGTCCACCGGCGTCGGTGTACTCGGCGTCGAAGATCGCGAAGATGTTCGCCGCGTCGTCGTGCTCACCGTCGACCGGGATGGTGATCGAGCCCGAGCAACCGGTCTTCGAGGTGATCTGGTGGCCGTGCTGGTCGTGCCCGAGCACATAGGTCATCTTGACCTTCGTGCAGTCGATGGTGCCGTCCTCCGGGTCGGTCACCGTGATGCTGTACGGCACCGTGTCGCCGAAGCTGAACAGCTGACCGTTGCCCGGGTTGTTGATCGTGACGGTGGGCGCGGTGTTGCCGACGCTGATCTGCACGCTGCTGCTGCCGGTGGCGCCCTGCGGGTCCCGCACCGTCAGCGTGGCGGTGTAGGTGCCGTTGGCGCTGTAGGTCTTCGTCGGGTTGGCGGCGGTCGAGGTGGTCCCGTCACCGAACGCCCACGAGTAGGTCAACGCGCCACCCTCGGGGTCGGACGAGCCGGCCGAGGAGAAGGTCACCGCGAGCGGGGCCGCCCCGGAGGTGCGGTTGGCGCTGGCTTTCGCGGTGGGTGCCCGGTTGCCGCCGCCGACGTAGTCGAAGCGGTAGAGCGCCGAGTTGGCGTCACCGTTGAAGTAACCGGTGCCGTAGTCGAGCACGTAGTACGCGCCGTCCGGGCCGAACGCCGAGTCCATCACCTGCTTGCCGACCCAGGGGAAGGTGTCGATGGTGCCCCGGGAGCCGTCGGAGTTGACGTGGATCGGCTTGATCCAGCCTCGGCCGAACTCGGTGGCGAAGAACTGCCCGTCGAACGACTGCGGGAACTTGGTGGTGGAGGTCGACGAGGCGTTGTACCGGTAGACCGGGCCGCCCATCGGCGACTCGGAGCCGCCGCCGAACTCGGTCGGGGTGCCGGCGTCGCCGGCGTACCGGATCCACGCCGGCTGGGCCGGCGGCAGGGTGGTCAGGCCGGTGTTGCGGAACGAGTTGTTGGTGGGCCCGCCGGTGCAGTTGTACTTCGCGCCGCTGGCGCTGGTCGCGAAGTCGAACTCGTTGTACGTCTCGGTGGTGGTGTTGGTGCCGGTGCAGTACGGCCAGCCGTAGTTGCCCGGCGCGGCGATCCGGTTGAACTCCACCTGGCCGGACGGCCCGCGGGTGGAGCTGGTGGAGCCGGCGTCCGGCCCGTAGTCACCGACGTACACCACACCGGTGGCCTTGTCCACGCTGATCCGGAACGGGTTGCGGAACCCCATCGCGTAGATCTCCGGCCGGGTCTTGGCCGTGCCGGGGGCGAACAGGTTGCCCGACGGGATGGAGTACGTGCCGTTGGCGTTCACCTTGATCCGCAGGATCTTGCCGCGCAGGTCGTTGGTGTTGCCGGCGCTGCGCTGCGCGTCGTACGCGGGGTTGCGGTTGGTCCGCTCGTCCAGCGGCGAGTAGCCGGAGGACTCGAACGGGTTGGTGTCGTCGCCGGTGGACAGGTAGAGGTTGCCGGCGGCGTCGAAGTCGATGTCCCCACCGACGTGGCAGCACAGGCCCCGGTTGGCCGGGACGTCGAGCACGTCGACCTTGCTGGACTGGTTGAGCGTGAAGTCCGAGTTGAGGGTGAACCGGGAGAGCCGGTTGACGCCGTTCCAGGCCGAGAAGTCGGTGCCGGTGGCCGGCGCGTCGCCGCTGGGGGTGGAGAGCGGCGGCGCGTAGTAGAGGTAGATGTAGCGGTTGGAGGCGAAGCCCGGGTCGACCCCGACGCCCTGCAACCCCTCCTCGTCGTGCGTGTAGACCGACAGGGTGCCGATCACGCTGGTGGTGCCGTTGGCGTCGGTGCGGCGCAGGGTGCCGTTGCGGGCCGTGTGCAGGACCGAGCGGTCCGGAAGCACCGCCAGCGACATCGGCTCACCCATGTCGGTCACGCCGCGGGCCAGCTCAACCTGCTGGAAGTCGCTGGCGACGATCGTGTGCGCCTGGGCGGGGGCCGAGCCGGCGGCGAGGGTGACAGTGCCGGCGGCGACCGCCAGCAGCAGCGCTGATCCGGCGGAGAACCATCGTCGGGACCGTTGTCTGGGAGCGTCCTTCATGGACATCTGTGCTGTCCCTTCCTGACGTGTGACTGCCAGGCCGGGCGCGCGCCGTCGCGCCGGATGCCGTAGCGGTGGGGGGTCGATGGGTTACCGCGCCGCCGGTTCACCTCGACGAAACATTGTCGTGTTGGTCACGACACTAAGTCGCGGGTGTCGATGTGTCCATACCTTCCGGCGGTTCAGCATCAACTTTTGTCGATTTGATCGAAAGTCGCCGGTCAGGCGCGTCGGTCGATCGCCTGCCCGGCCAGCGCAACCAAGGCCGCGCGGGCCTCGTCGGCCACCGCGGCGCTCTGCAGGGCGGAGAGCGCGGCCTCGGTCCGGACCCGGATCATCTGCTCGATCCGCTCCCGGGCGCCGGTCGCCTCGATGATGTCGCGCAGCTCCGCCGCGCCATCGGCGTCCAGCCCCGGGTTGCCGAACAACTCCCGCAGCCGGATGGTCTGCGGCCGGTCGGCGGCGCTGCGGGCCAGCGCCATCATCACAGTGGGCTTGCCCTCACGCAGGTCGTCGAGGACCGACTTTCCGGTGACCGCCGGGTCGCCGAACACGCCCAGGACGTCGTCACGGAGCTGGAACGCGTCACCAAGCGGGTCACCGAACTCGCCCAGCGCGGCGATCAACTCCGGGCCCGCGCCGGCCAGGGCCGCGCCGATCTGCAACGGCCGGGTGACCGTGTACCGGGCAGCCTTCATCCGGATCACGGTGAGCGCGCTGGCCACCGAGCCGTCACCCACACCCGAGACCAGGTCCAGGTACTCCCCTGCGATCACCTCGGTACGCATCAGCGCGAACACGCTGTACCCCCGGTGCACCTCCTCGGTGCTCAGCCCGCACTCGTGGAACATCTGATCCGACCAGGCGGCACAGAGGTCCCCGCAGAGCAGCGCTGTGTTGCGGCCGTACGCCTCGGGGTCACCGCGCCACGACGAGCGGGCGTGCAGGTCGGCGAAGAGCCGGTGCACCGACGGCTCACCCCGGCGGCGGTCGCTGCCGTCCAGGATGTCGTCGTGGATCAGCGCGAACGCGTGGAACAGCTCCAGGGCCGCCGCGGCCACCACGATCGGGGTGCCGTCGGCCGCCCCCGCGCCACGCCAACCCCAGTAGCAGAAGAGCGGCCGCAACCGCTTGCCACCGGCCAGCACGAACCGTTGCAGCGCGGTGAACACGCCACGCGGCGCCCCGTCCGGCCAGTCCGGGCCCTGCCGGCTGAGAAACCCGGCCAGCTCCGCGTCGAAGCGCGCCCGCAGCCCGCTGGCGTCGGTGGGCGCGACGGTGACCGTCATGAGCCCTCCCCCGACCCGCCCGTACCGCCCGGGCTCAGCCCGGCCAGCTCCAACAGCAACGCCTTGACCTCGGTCGCCGCGATCTTGTCCCGGGCCGCTGTCGGGTCGGAGCAGAGCAGCACCGGGCCGTCCGCCGGGTCGCCCGGCAGCCGCCCGTGCGAGCCCCGCACCGCCCGCGCGCCGGCGTCCAGGCCGACAGCGCTCATCAGGTACCGCATGCCGAGCTTCTTGCGGGCCAGGGCCACCCCGGCACGAGCCTTCGCGGCACCGGGGTTGGCCGGGTCGAAGAACAACTCGGCCGGGTCGTACCCGGGCTTGCGGTGGATTTCCACCAGCCGGGCGAAGTCCGGTGCCTGGGCGTCGTCCAGCCAGTAGTAGTAGGTGAACCAGGCGTCCGGCTCGGCGACCAGCACCAGCTCACCGGCGCGCGGATGGTCCAGCCCGTGTGCGGCCTTGCCCTCGGCGTCGAGCACCTCGGCCACCCCGGGCAGGCCGGCGCAGAGCTTCGCCACCGCCGGCACGTCGGCCGGGTCCTTGACGTAGACGTGCGCGATCTGGTGGTCGGCGACAGCGAACGCCTTCGACGTCCACGGGTCGAGGTATTCCATGCCCGCCTGGGTGTGCACCCGCAACAGGCCCTCGGCGCGCAGCAGCCGGTTGACGTCCACCGGGCGGGACACGTCGGTGATGCCGTACTCCGACAACACCACCACTGTCGCGTCCCGCGCTCGGGCGGCGTCCAGGAGCGGACCGAGCACCGCGTCCAGTTCCGCCGCCGCGGCGGCGGCCTGGGCCGACGACGGGCCGAAGCGTTGCAGGTCATAGTCGAGGTGCGGAACGTAGACAAGCGTCAGGTCGGGTGACACGTCGGCGAGGAGCTGCTCGGCCGCCTGGCAGATCCACCGCGACGACGGCAGCCCGGCGGTCGGCCCCCAGTAGGTGAAGAGCGGGAACGTGCCCAGCCGCCCGGTGAGCGCGTCGTGCAGCTCCGGCGGGTCGGTGTAGCAGTCCGGCTCCTTGCGCCCGTCGGCGTAGTAGACCGGGCGGGGTGTCACCGTCCAGTTGACGTCCGCGCCCATGGCGTACCACCAGCAGACGTTGGCCACCGTGTAGCCGGGTTCGGCCCGACGGGCGGCCTGCCAGAGCTTGTCCCCGCCGACCAGCGCGTTGTGCTGCCGCCACAGCAACACCTCGCCCAGCTCCCGGAAATACCACCCGTTGCCGACGATCCCGTGCCCGCTGGGCGGCTCGCCGGTGAGGAAGGTGGACTGCACCGAGCAGGTCACTGCGGGCAGCACGGTGCCCAGCTCGGCTCGGAAGCCGCCGTCGGCGACCCCCCGCAGTCGAGGCATGTGCGCCAGTAGTCGGGGCGTCAACCCCACCACGTCGAGCACCACCAGTCGCCGGCTCATCGCTTCACCCCCATGCTCACGGTTCGCTCTGCGGTCAGGCCGAGGCCGACCAGTTCGTCCCGGGCGAAGGCCAGTTCCGCGGCGATGCCGGCGGCCAGCTCCCCGTCGGTGCCGGGCCGTCGTGCGGCCGGCAGCACCCCCCAGGTGTACGTCTCGACGTCGAGGTGGTCGCAGCCGGCGCTCGGGCCATCGAAGAGCGCTCTCAGGGCTGCGCGGAGCACCGGCAGGGTCGAGCCGAGCGGCTCCTCGGGTGGGGCGTGCAGGGGCACGTGGTAGTGCACCCGCCACGGTCCGGGCAACACCCGGTCCAGCGCCTCGTCCAGGTCGTCGGCCGCGTACGCCGGGTCGGCGGGGTCGGCCAGACCGGCACAACCGGCGCCCCGGGTCTGGTGCAGGAAGCGCGGCTCCACCCAGCGGCGCAACGCCTCGGCCCCGCCCTCCGGGTCGGCGGCCTCGACGGCGGCCGAGACCTGCACCTTCACCACCGGCAGTCCGGCCGCCCGCAGTCGCTGCAGCGCCTCGGCCGGCTCCTCCCAGGCGCAGGCCAGGTGGGCCAGGTCGAGGCAGACACCCAGCCGTTCGGTGTCCATCCCGGACAGCAACGCGGCCGCCTGACCGGTGCTCTCCACGACGCAGCCCGGCTCCGGTTCGAAGGCGACGCGCACCTCGCGGCCGGTGTCCCGTTGCACGGTGGCCAGGCCGGTGGCCAACTGGTCCAGCCGGCGTCGGGCCGCGTCGGCCCGGCCGGTGTCCCAGGGTTGACGCCAGGCCAGCGGCAGGGTGGAGATCGAGCCCCGGGCGGCGTCGTCGGGCAGCAGGTCGGCGAGCACCCGGGCCAGATCCAGGGTGTACGTCAGGCGCTGTTCGGAGGTCCAGTCCGGGTGGTACACGTCCTGTTTGACCACCGGCGCCTGGAAGGCCGCGTACGGGAAGCCGTTGAGGGTGACCACCTCCAGGCCGCGCGCGTCGAGTTCGGCGCGGAGCCGGCGACGCAGCGCCGGGTCGGCGGCCAACTCGGCGGCGGCCGGGGCGGCCAGCCACAAGCCGAGCCCGAGCAGGTCGCTGCCCAGCGCCTCGCGGACCGGCACCGCGTAGGTGTCCAGTTGACCGAGGATGCCGGCGAGGTCCTCGGCGGGGTGCACGTTTGTGCAGTAGCCCAGGTGGACGGTCTCACCGCCGGCATGTCGCAGCCGCATCAGCTGCCGCCGCGCAGGATCGAGTTGCCGGTCTGCGGGTCCACGGCGGCGGCGACGTCCAGGTCGCTGAGGTCGAGCCGCCCGGACTGCCCGTAGAACTCCACCGGGTTTCGCCACAGCACCTTGTCGACGTCGTCGTCGCTGAAGCCGGCCAGCAGCATCGCCTCGCCGGTGGCCCGGGTCAGCAGCGGGTCGGAGCGCCCCCAGTCGGCCGCCGAGTTGACGAGCATCCGTTCCGTGCCGTACGCCCGCAGCAGCTCCACCATCCGCTGCGGGGTCATCTTGGTGTCGGGGTAGATGGAGAAGCCCAGCCAGCAGCCGCTGTCGCGGACCAGCTTCACTGTCACCTCGTTGAGGTGGTCGACGACCACCCGACCGGCGTCGATGCCGGACTCGGCGACCACGGCGAGGGTCCGCTCGCAGCCACGCGCCTTGTCCCGGTGCGGGGTGTGCACCAGCGCCGGAAGCTCGTACGCCACAGCGAGGGCGAGCTGCGCCGCGAACGCCTCGTCCTCCTCGGGCGTCATCGAGTCGTAGCCGATCTCGCCGACCGCCACCACCGCGTCCTTGTCCAGGTAGCGGGGCAGCAGGTCGAGGACCGGGCGGCAGCGCGGATCGTTGGCTTCCTTGGGGTTCAGCGCGATGGTGGCGAAGTGGCGCACCCCGAACTGCCCGGCCCGGAACGGCTCCCAGCCGATCAGCGAGTCGAAGTAGTCGGTGAACGAGGCGGCGCTGGTACGCGGCTGACCCAGCCAGAACGCCGGCTCCACCACCGCGCGCACACCGGCGGCGGCCATTCGTTCGTAGTCGTCGGTGGTGCGTGAGGTCATGTGGATGTGGGGGTCGAAGATGCGCATTCACGCCTCCCGGGGCAGTGCGGCGGTGAGCCGGTCGAGCAGGTCGGTGGCGTCGGCGGGCAGCTCCCGGCCGGCGGCGTGCCGTTCGGCGGCCAGCGCGGCCAGCATCGCGGTCAGCTCGCTGTCGGCCCGGGTGTCCAGATCGGCCACGGTGGCCAGGGGGACGCCGCTGAACACGCACTTGAGCACCGCCTGCCGCCAGGCGGCCTGGTCGAGGTGCTGGGCGTACGGGCCGAGCGCGGCGGCGACCAGCCGGGTGTCGTTGGTCCGGATCGCGTCGTGCAGCAACGGCACCCCGTCGGCGCCGATCGGCAGCAGCGGCAGGGCCCGCAGCACGGCTCGTCGTTCGGCGGCGTCACCGTGCTGGTAGAGGCGCTCGGCGTACGCGGCGTGCTCGCCGGGCAGGCTGACCAGCAGCAGCACCCGGGCCGCGTCGTCGGCGGTCCAACCGGGGGCGTCGGGCAGCGCGGCCCGACCGCAGCGTCGGCCGGCGGCGGGAAAGAGCCGGGTGATCGCGGTGGGCTCGGTGGTGACCCGGCGCAGCGCCGTGTCCAGCCAATCGGGATCGGGTACGCCTCCCAGCGCGGCCCGTAGTGAATCCGGTGTCATCCCGTCTCCTCCCCTTGTGCTGCTCCCCGGTGCCTCGCCACCCTTTGCTCTGCACCTACATATGCACCGGGGCCTCTTCGGTGGTCTTCGCCGCAGTGGTCTTCGCCTCGGCGGTCGTCGCCTCAGCGGATGTCGCCTCGGCGGATGTCGCCTCGGCGGATGTCGCCTCAGTGGCCGTCGCCTTGGCGGATGTCGCGGCGGCGGGTGTTCCCTCGGCCGTTGGCGCCTCGGCGGGTGCAGAGCAAAGGCTGCGGGCAGGGTGGCGATCGGTGGCCGTCGCGGCGGCGGCGCGCAGGAACTCGATCGACCGGGCGGCCACGGCGGGCGCGGCGTGCGAGTCCCGGGGCAGCTCGACGGCGACCAGGCCGCGGTACCCGGCGTCGCGCAGCGCGGCCAGCACCGGCGGGAAATCGATCTCGCCGACGCCGAACTCCAGGTGCTCGTGCACGCCCCGGCGCATGTCGTCGATCTGCACGTTGACCAGGTGGTCGGCCACTTCGGCGACGCACTGCGGCACCGGCCAGGGCTCCAGGCACCGGCAGTGGCCGATGTCGAGGGTGATGCCGAAGCGGGCCGGGTTGTCGAGCGCGGCGTGCAGCCGACGCCAGTCCGCGATGTCCTGCACCAGCATGCCCGGCTCCGGTTCGAAGCCGACTGTGACGCCGGCGACGTCGGCCGCGTCGACAACTGTGGCGCAGCCGGCCACCAGCCGGTCCCAGGCGCACTGCGGTGACACCGTCTCGGGTCGGACCCCGGCCCAGAACGAGACCGCCTCCGCGCCCAGGTCGGCGCCGATCCGCACGGCCCGGCGCAGGAACTCGATCCGCCGGGTCGGGTCGTCGTGCAACAACGTCGGGGCGTGCTTCTGCCACGGGTCGAGCAGATAGCGGGCCCCGGTCTCGATGACCACCGCCAGCCCCAGCGACTCCAACCGTCGACCGACCGCGGCGACCCGCCGGGTGAGCCCGGGCGCGAACGGGTCCAGGTGGTCGTGGTCCAGGGTGAGCGCCACCCCGTCGTAGCCGAGATCGGCGATGACGGTGAGGGCGTCGTCGAGCCGGTGGTTGGCGAAGCCGTTCGTGCCGTAGCCGAGGCGCAGCGTGGTGGCGTCGGCGACCGGCGCGCCGCCCCGGGGCTCGGGGACGCTCATGTCGGGGAGACCTTCCGGGCCAGCCGTCGCCCCAGCGGCGCGGCCGCCGCGACGGCCACCCCGAGCAGACCTGCTCCACCCCGCGCGGTGAGGGCCCCCTGGAGGGCCGGCAACCCGGTGATCCCGGCGCCGACGGCCGCGCGGACCCGCCCGGCCGACGGGTCCCGGACCACCTCGGCCTGGGCCGCGCCGTAGCGGGCCGCGTACCAGCCGGCCAGCACTGCGGGCAGCGCCGCCGCGATCGTGGCCGAGCGGCTGCGACCCGCGCGCACGCCGGCCGCGTCGACGGTCCCGGCCCGGTCGGTGGCGCCGGCCCGGTCCGCGGCGCGTCGGGCGCCCGGCACGGCGACGGCGGCACTGGCGGCGACCAGCGCGGTGCCGGCGAGGGTACGCATCGGCAGGGTGGCGTCGGCGCCGCTGACCTCCCGACGGGACAGCGCGGTGACGGTCCAGGTGTGCGCGGCGACGGTGGCCGCCGCCGGCAACGCCCGGGTCATCCGGCCACCGGACGCGCCGAGCAGCACGTCCAGCCCTCGGCAGGCGGCCATCACGGCCGGGCCGGCTGCGGTGTTCTTGGCCAGCAGGTCGTACCCCCAGATGGTGGCGGCCAGCGGCACGGCGAGGGCGACGGCGCGGCGACCGCCCACGGCGGCGGCCAGGCCCACGCCGGCGGCCGTGAGGCCCGCCGCGAGACCGACAGCGGCGGCCGGGGTGACCCGCCCGCTCGGGATCGGCCGCTCGGGCCGCTCCTCGGCGTCCAGGCGCCGGTCGGCCCAGTCGTTGGCGGCCATGCCGGCCCAGTAGAGCAGCACCGACGCGCCGGCCAGGGCAGGGGTACGCGGGCTCAACGCGCCGGCCGCCGCGGCCCCGGCGATCACGTCACCGGGCACCGAGAGCGCCGCCGGAGCGCGGACCAGCTCGGCGAGGTCAGCCAACGTTGTCATGGGCACCGTCCCCGCCGTGTAGTTGCCGGGTGAAGGCGGTCAGCCGGGCCCACTGCTCGCCCAGCGAGTGGGTGGGCGCGCCCAACGGGTCCTTGAAGAAGAAGCCCAGGTCGGCCAGCGGCCCCACCAGGCCGGCGGCGTGCGCGGCGGCGGTGAGTCGGGCCAGGTCGAGCACCAGCGGCGCGGCCAGCGCGGAGTCGCAGCCGTGCCAGGTGAACTCCATCCGCATGCCGGTGCCGAGGAAACCGCTGAAGGTGATCAGATCCCAGGCGGTCTTGAAGTCGCCCAGCTCCTCGACGTACTCGATGCGGGTGCCGCCCTGCGGGACGTAGCCCAGCGTCTCGCCGAGCACCCGCTGCTTGCTCTGCACCTTCGCCGCGTTGGCGGCCGGGTCGGCGAGGGTGGCGCCGTCGCCACCGCCGAGCAGGTTGACCCCGGACCAGGAGCCCACGGCCAGGTTGCGCATCGCGAACATCGGCGCGAGCACCGACTTGACCAGGGTCTCCCCGGTCTTGCCGTCATGCCCGGCGTACGGCAGTCGGGCCTCCTCGGCCAGCGCGGCCAACGCCGGCAGCCGCAGCCCGGTGGACGGGGTGAAGTCGACGTACGGGCAGCCGGCCGACAGTGCCGCGTACGCGTAGAGGGAGCTGACCGGCAGCACCTCGTCCGGCCCGTCGAGGGCGGCACGCAGCGCGGCCGGATCGGCGTGCCCAGGGTGTGGTCGAGGGGCCGGCTCGGTGGCGGAGACGTTGACCACCACCACCCGGTCCAGCTGGTGGCGTTCGCGGAAGCTGGTCAGATCGCGGACCACTGCGGCGGCCCGATCGGCCTGGGTGTCGCCGACCGGCGCGGGGCGCAGCTCCTGCTCGACCACGCCCAGCTCGGCGCGGAGCGCGGCGACCAGCCGCCAGGGGATGACTCCGGCGTCGGCCAGCGCCTCGGCGCGCTTGCACAGCGGGGTGGTGGCGAGGTCGTGTCCGCCGAAGACCAGATCGGCGAAGGCGGGAAGGGCCGGGCCGCGCAGCTCGGGAAGCTCGGTGACGCAGCCGGTGGGCCCAGCCAGGCCGGCCCGCAGCGCGAGCCCCCCGACGATGCTGGTGGTCGCGACGGAACCGCGCGCCCCTACCAGCCAGACACCTGTTCGCATGGTGCTCCTTCCCCATTCACGAGGAACCGTCGGTACCGCTAAATATAGGAATATCAGAATATGTTTCGGAAAGATACGGCCCGGTTTCGGAAATAGCCCGGGTGGATGGGCCCCGTCCGCCCGTCCCGCACCGGAACAGCACCGGCTTCCGACGTCGGCGTCGGCGGCGACGACGACGGACCGGATCCCGGCAGGTACGAGCAGACGGGGCTGGTAGGCAGGGTCGGGTCGGCGTCTCGACCCTGCCTCCCCCGCATCCGCCGGTCGGGGCGTTGGCACGCCCCGGCCGGGCGTCTCAGGCCGCCGCGCGCACCGGAACACCTACCGAACCACGACCCGCCGGGAACCGGCGAGGGGGTGCGATACGGGTGGGGGCAGCGGCGGGCGGTGTCATCAGGTCCTCCGGAGGTCACCGGTGGTGGCGGTCCTCCGGTGCGGCCGGGGAATCCCGGTCCGGTCGCACCGGACGACCGTCCTGCTCGTGCGCCACCGGGCCGTGGGGCCCGGCTGCACGCTCTCCGCTGCCGACCTCTGGCCCGACCACGGGGCGCAATCCGTGGCTGGTCCCTCGCCGGTCGGCTTCGGAAAGCCGGTCGGGCGACGGCGGTGCGAACACCGCCGTCGCGGATGGTCGATGGTCAGACAGCCGCCGCGGTCAGCGTCGGTTCCACCTCGGCCCAGGAAGAGCCGAGCTCCGCCGAACGGGCCACCGCGTCCAGCACCAGCTGGACCTGCAACGCGTCGGCGAAGGAGGGAGTCGGGTCGACACCGGTGGCGACCGCCTCGATGAAGTCGCGCATCTCGTGCGTGAACGAGTGCTCGTAGCCGATGATGTGGCCCGGGGGCCACCACGCCGACATGTACGGGTGCTCGCCCTCGGTCACCAGGATGCGGCTGAAGCCCTGCTCCACAGCCGGGCGGGTCGCGTCGTAGAACTCCAGCTCGTTGAGGCGCTCCAGGTCGAAGACCACGCTGCCCAGCGAGCCGTTGATCTCGACCCGCAGCGCGTTCTTACGGCCGGTCGCGAACCGGCTCGCCTCGTACGTGGCCAGGGCGCCACCATCGAGCCGCGCCACGAAGACCGCGGCGTCGTCGACGGTGACCGTCCCGGTGGGCGCGGTGCGGCCGTCCACAGTGGCCGCCAGACCGCTCGACTCGGCCGGCAACGGCCGCTCCTTGACGAAGGTCTCGGTGACCGCGCTGACGCCGCTGATCCGCTGGCCCGTGACGAACTGGGTCAGGTCGATGATGTGCGCCCCGATGTCACCGAGCGCGCCGGAGCCCGCCCTGTCCTTCTGCAACCGCCAGACCAGCGGGAACTGCGGGTCCACAATCCAGTCCTGCAGGTACGTCGCACGGACGTGTCGAATCACCCCGAGCCGTCCGTCGGCGACCAACTGGCGCATCATCGTGACCGCGGGGACCCGGCGGTAGTTGAACCCGCACATCGACCGCACTCCGGTGGCCCGGGCGACGTCCGCCGCAGCGGTCATCGCCCGTGCCTCCTCCACCGAGTTGGCCAACGGCTTCTCGCACAGGACGTGCTTGCCGGCGGCCAACGCGGCGAGAGCGATCTCGGCGTGACTGTCGCCCGGGGTGCAGATATCGACGACGTCGATGTCGTCCCGGTTGATCAGGTCACGCCAGTCGGTGGTGTACGCATCCCAGCCGAGCGTGTCGGCGGCATCCGCCACCTTCGCTGTGTCTCGGCCGCAGATCAACGCCATCCGGGCTCGCGCCGGCAGGTCGAAGACGCGGTTCACGGTGCGCCACGCCTGCGAGTGCGCGGCGCCCATGAACGCGTAGCCGACCATGCCGACCCGCAGTTCTCTGTCTGTCGTGGACAAGGTGGGTCTCCCCCCGGTATGTCAGAACCCGAGCTTGTCGTAGCTGCTCGCGTTCTCCTTGGTGATCGTCTCCGAGGCCAGGGTCACTTCCTTGGGCACCTGCAGCTCCGTCAGGTCGCCCAAGCCCCGGCCCTGCGCGATGAGCCGCGCGAGGGAGACCGCCGACGAGGCCATCGACGGGTTGTAGGTGACAGTGGCCTTCAGCACGGTGTTGTCGGCCTTGATCGCGTCGATCGCGAGCTTGGAGCCCGCGCCGCCGACCATGAAGAACTCCGACCGGTTGGCCTGCTTGACCGCCGCGAGGACACCGATGCCCTGGTCGTCGTCGTGGTTCCAGATAGCGTCGATCTTCGGCAGCGCCTGGAGCAGCTGGGACGCCTCGCGCTGACCGCTGTCCGAGGTGAACTCGGCCGAGCGACGGTTGTTCACCTTGAACCCGTAGGTCGCCAGCGCCGCCGCGAAGCCGGCGCTGCGCTCGACGGTCAGCGGGATCTCCAGACCGGCGATCTCACCGATGATCGGGTTGGCGACGCCCTTGGCCTTGAGCTGCTTGCCGATGAAGTGCCCGGCCGAGACGCCCATGCCGTAGTTGTCACCCTTGATGACCAGCCGCGAGGCCAGCGCGTCGGGGAACGCCCGGTCGAGGTTCACGATCGGGATGCCGGCCTGCATCGCCTGGAGGGCAACGGCGTTGACCTCCTTGCCGTCGTGCGGCAGCACGACGATGATGTCCGGCTTCTGGGCGATCAGGGTGCCGAGCGTGGAGCGCTGGGCCTCGGAGTTCGACCCGCCGTCGACCTCCTTGAACTCCACGTCCGAGTAGGCAGCGGCCTGCGCCTTGGCGTTGGCGTGGATCGCGCCCATCCAGCCGTGGTCGGCGGCCGGGGCGGAGAAGCCGATGACCACCTTCTTGCCCGGGGCGTTGTTGCCTTCACTGTCTCCGGCGGCCTTGGTCTGGGTGCTGGCGGCCGGGGTCTCGTTGCTGGTGCAGGCGGTGAGAAGGGTGGCAGCGCCCACTGCGGCTCCACCGAAGAGCAACCGGCGGCGCGACAGGTCGCGACTGTGCTGGGTCATGAATGACCTCCTGGGAGCGGGATTTGACTTAGTGAGGGTGTGCGAGGCCCGGCCACCGTCGAATTTCTCGACGTCGCCAGGACAACGGTGCGGTGCGTCAGGTTGCGGTGGTGACCCTGTTCCGCGCGAGGAGCCGAGTGACGGACTTGAACTGGAACTGCTGGACCAGGACGGCGGCGACGATGATGCCGCCCTTGACCATGTTCTGCGCCTCGATGGAGAGGCCGTTGATGGCGAAGAGGTTCGTGATGGTGGCGAAGATGATGACGCCGAGCAGCGAGCCGACAATGGTGCCCCGGCCGCCGCTGAGCAACGTCCCGCCGATGATCGCCGCGGCGATCGCGTCCAACTCGTACAGGTTGGCCATCGCCGCCTGCGCCGAGGTTGCCTGCGAGGTGAGCATGATGGCGGCGATGCCGCAGCACAGACCGGAGAGCGCGTAGAGCAGCATGGTGTGGCGGCGGACGTTGATGCCGGCCAACCGGGCCGCCTCCGGGTTGCCACCGACGGCGATGGTCCGCCGGCCGAAGGTCGTGCGGTTGAGCACCACCCAACCGGCCAGCACGACGGCGCCGAGGATGTAGACGAGGATCGGGATGCCGATCACCTTGCGCGCCGCGATGTCGTTGATGAAGGTGCTGCTCGACACCTGGGTCTGCTTGTTGGAGATCGATGCCGCGAGCCCACGCGCGGCCACCAGCATCGCGAGCGTCGCGATGAAGGGGACCAGCCGCCCGTACGAGATGAGCACACCGTTGACGAGGCCGACGCAGATGCCGACCACCAGGGCGGTGAAGATCATGCCGCCGGCGCCGTAGCTCTGGGTGGCCACGGTGGTGCACCAGACCCCGGCCAGCGCGACGATCGCGCCGACCGACAGGTCGATGCCACCACCGATGATCACGAAGGTCATCCCGACCGTGACCACGCCGACGACCGACGCCAACTGGAGGATCGCCAGGACGTTGTTCCAGACCCAGTTCGGGTCGCCGTACAGGTCGGGCTTGGTGACCGCGCCGACCACGATGAGCGCGGCCAGCACCCCGATCAGACCGAGGTTGCGCTTGGCACCGTCGCCACCGTCACCCCGCCACCAGGAGAGCTTGCCCCCGGATCCTGCCTTGTCGCTGGCCACCGCCGTCTCCGCCGGGTCCACCGGCGGCGACTGCGCCGGAAGCTGCGGGCGCTCCGGTGTCGCAGTGGGAGTGGGAGTCGCGTCGCTCATGCCGGTGCGCCTTCCATCAAGGACCCCGCCATCACGAGGTCAAGCACAGTGTTCTCGTCGAGTTCGCCGGCCGCGGCTTCGCGGACGACCCGCCCTTCCCGCATCACCAGCACCCGGTCGGCCAGGCCCAGCACCTCGGGCACCTCGCTGGAGACCAGCAGCACCCCCACGCCCTGAGCGGCCAATGCCCGGATGACCTGGTAGAGCTCGGCCCGGGCGCCCACGTCCACGCCCCGGGTCGGCTCGTCGAGCAGCAGCAACTTGGTGCCGCCGAGCAGCCACCGCCCGACCACCACCTTCTGCTGGTTGCCGCCGGACAGCGTGCGTACCGGCCGGTCGACGTCCCGGGGCCGCAACTCCAGAGTCTCGGCGATCCGGTCCGCCTCGGCGCGTTCCTTGGCGGCGTTGGTGAAGCCGAGCCGCGCGTACCGGCCGAAGGTGGCCAGCGTGACGTTGCGGTAGATCGGCTCGCCGAGCAGCAGCGCCTGGCTCTTGCGTTCCTCCGGGGCCATTCCCATGCCGGCGCGAACCGCCGCGCCGACGCCGGGGCGCAGCACCTTCCCGTCCATCCGCACCGTGCCGGCCTCCGGGAGGCGAGCACCGTAGATCGTCTCCAGCAGTTCGGAACGACCGGAGCCGACCAGGCCCGCGATGCCCACGATCTCCCCGGCCCGCACGCTCAGCGAGACGTCGGCGAACTCGCCCGGGCGGGTCAACCCCTCCACCTGGAGCAGGTCGCCACCCGCGGAGTCGTCGGTCGGCCGGTCCGGGAAGACGTACTCGATGGTGCGGCCGGTCATCCGGCTCACCAGGTCACGGGTCGGGGTGTCGCGCGCCGGCAGGTTCGCCGCCGTGGTCCGGCCGTCCTTGAGTACGGTGACCCGGTCGCCGATCTCGCGGATCTCCTCCAACCGGTGGGAGATGTAGATGACGGCGATGCCCTGCGCGGTCAGCTCACGGATGATCCGGAACAGGTTGCCGACCTCGTCGTGGGCCAGCACCGCGCTCGGCTCGTCCATGATGATCAGTCGGGCCTCGTGCGACAGCGCCCGCGCCATGCTGACGATCTGCTTGCCGGCCGCCGGCAGTGACCGGACCATCCGCCCCGGCGGAATCTCACCGTGGCCGAGCCGGCTGAGGATCTGCCGGGTGTGCCGGGCCATCCGGCCGCGCCGGACGAACCCGAAGCTGCGGTACTCGTGCCCGAGGAACGCGTTCTCCGCCACCGACAGGTCCTCGACGAGGTCGAGCTCCTGGTAGATCGTGGCGATGCCGGCCTTCATGGCGGCCTGCGGGTTGGCGAACGTGGCCGGCTCACCGCGCCACTCCACCAGGCCGGAATCCGGTTGGTGCACCCCGGCCAGCACCTTGATGAGGGTGGACTTGCCAGCGCCGTTCTGCCCGAGCAGGCAGTGCACCTCACCAGCACGCACCTCCAGCTGCACGCCGTCGAGCGCGCGTACGCCGGGGAAGGTCTTCACCACATCGGTGAGGCGCAGGACCACCTCGCCCGCGACGGTGTCGGCAGGAGCCTCGACCAGCGGCGCCTCGGCGACGGCCTCGGCCGACGCGGTGGCGGGGTCATCCTCGGGCAGGGCCACAGTCTCCTCCTCGCTCACGACGGAATCTCGAACAGCTTCATGCGGCTTCCCCGAAGGCGACGTCGCTCGCGAGCACCGCCGCGCCGGTGACACCGGCACGGCCGCCCAGCTCGGACAGGACGACGGGAAGGTTGCCGGTGGCCAGCGGCAGTGACCGGCGGTAGACCACACTGCGGATCTCGGCGAGCAGGATGTGACCCAGCTGGGCCAGCCCACCGCCGATCACGATCATCGACGGGTTGGTGAAGCTGACCAGGCCGGCGAGCACGCCGCCGACCCGCCGTCCGCCGTCCCGGATCAACTGGATGCAGGTCACGTCACCCTCGACGGCGCCCTCGGCGACGTCCAGGGCGGTCACCACGCCACGCAGGGCCAGCCGCTCGGCCAGCGCCGGCGACGTCCCGCTGCGGGCGGCGGCTGCGGCGTCCTTGGCGAGTGCGGCACCGCTGAACAGCGCCTCCAGGCAGCCGACGTTGCCGCACGAGCACATCGGACCGTGCGAGTCGACCTGGATGTGGCCGATGTCGCCGGCACAGCCGTCGGTGCCCCGGTAGACCTCGCCGGTGAGGTAGATGCCGCACCCGATCCCGGTGCCGATCTTCACGAAGAGGAAGTCGTCCACCGAATGGGCGACCCCGCCGTGCCGCTCGCCGATCGCCATGATGTTGACGTCGTTGTCGACCACCGCCGGGCAGCCGTGCTCCCGGCTGAGCAGTTCACGCACGGGGAACCGGTCCCAGCCCGGCATGATCGGTGGTGAGACCGGAACGCCGTCGCGGAAGCTGACCGGGCCGGGTACGCCGATGCCTACCGCGTCCAGTCGCTCGTACGCGCCGTCGACCCGGGCCTTGTGCAGCAGCTCGTTGACCCGTTGCAGGGTCACCTTCGGGCCGTTGCGGATGTCGGCTGCCTCGGCGTAGTGGGCCACCGGTTCGAGGCGGCCGTTGACCACCTCGACGTCCATCGAACTCGCGCCGAGGTCGACGGCGGCGAAGCGCAGCTTCGGGTTCAACTCGACGAGCGTCGAGCGACGCCCACCTCGGGATGCGGCGAGCCCCGCCTCGGCGACGTAACCCAGCGCCACCAGGCGATCCAGCTCGGCCAGCATGCGCGGACGCGGCATCTGAAGTCGGTCGCCCAGCTCGGCCCGGGACACGGCGCCCTCGTCGCGGAGCAACCGCAACAGTCGCACGTGCAGGGGGTCGACGGTCCGCACCCGGGGAGCCCCCTCTTCATTGGCAGCGTTCACATCGACGCAATGCCGATGTGTTGTGTCCGACACAGTAAGAGCGTTCAGCGCCGCCTGTCCAGAGCTTCAACCGTTCCGAGACCAACTTTTGTCCGAAAGAACAAAAGCTACTAGTCGATCAAGGAAAGGATCACGGACGGCCCGCGCCCCCTCGCCCGCAGTTTTATCGACAGACATGCAATCGCCCCGCCAGCCGATCCTCGGTGGCGGGGCGATTGGCGCTGAGCCGTGGCGGCCCGGCGGTCGGCGCTGAGCCGTCAGCGACGGCCGGCGGAGTTGCGCTTCTTGCGGAGCTTGCGGTCGTCGCGCAGCTCGACGTACGGCTCGTCGTCCACCGCGTGGCCGGCCGAGATGGCGCGACCGCGCTCCAACTCCGCGTCGAACTCCGCCCCCAACAGGATCGCGATGTTGCTCAGCCAGAGCCAGATCAGGAAAATGATCACCCCGGCCAGCGTCCCGTACGTCTTGTTGTACGAACCGAAGTTGCTCACGTAGAAGGCGAACAGGCCGGAGATCACCAGCCAGATCACCACGGCCAGCACCCCGCCCGGGCTGACCCAGCGGAAGCCGCCGTGCCGCGCGTTCGGCGAGGCCCAGTACAGGATCGCGAACATCAGGCTGACCAGGATCAGCAGCACCGGCCACTTGGCGACGTCCCACACCGCCACCGCCGTCGAGCCGACCCCGATCACGTCACCCACCGATTCGGCGAGCCGGCCGGTGAAGACCACGATCACCGCGCTGGCCAGCAGCAGCACCCCGATCACAGCGGTCACGCCGAGTCGGATCGGCAGGGTCTTCCAGATCGGCCGCCCCTCCGGCACGTCGTAGATGGTGTTCGAGGCGCGCATGAACGCGCCGATGTAACCGGAGGCCGACCAGAACGCCGCCAGCAGACCGATGATCGCGGCAATGCTGGCGAGGCCACCGTTGCGGTCCGCGGTGCCGATCGCGTCGGTGATGATCTGCCGGATGCTGCCGTCCGGCACCGCCTGGTTGACGGTGTCCGTGACACCCTGGGTGGCGCTCTCACCGAGCAGGCCGAGCAGGGAAATCAGCACCAGCACGCCGGGGAAGATGGACAGCACCCCGTAGTAGGTGAGTGCCGCCGCCCAGTCGGTCAGGCTGTCGTCCTGGAACTCGGTGATCGTCCGGCGCAACGCCGCCTTCCACCCACTGCCGGGCAGGTCGGTGGGGCTGTCCGGGCCCGCGTCGGGCCCAACGGGCGTGGTGGCGGGGTCGCGCTCACGCTCCCGATGGGCGGAAGACTCGTCCGAGGCCATCGCCCCTCCTCCTGGTCGGCGGTGTCACCTCCGGACATGCCCCGTCGACCGGCGCGAATAACCCCTACTTGTAGAGCAACCTCGCCATTCGCCGGGAAGCCACCAGCAGGCCGAGCACCACCATCGCCAGCAGGTAGAGCACGTCGAGCAGCCAGAGCCAGCCACCACCGCCCAGCGTGACGCCGCGGATCAGGTGCACCGCGCGGTACAGCGGGGTGATCTCGACGAGCCAGTGCAGCACTGTCGGATAGGCCTGCGCCGGCACGAAGGTGCCGGAGAAGAGGAAGAGCGTGAACTGTGCGGAGCCCATCAGGTCAAAATCCTGCCAGCTGCGCATCAAGGTGGAGATCGCCATGCCGAGCGCCCCGAACGCGAACCCGACCAGCACCGCGGCCGGGAGGGCGGTCAGCGCGCGGGCGACGCTTGTCAGGTCCAGGGCGACCATCACCCCGAGGAACGCCGCCGAGTAGGCGCTGCCCCGCAGCATCGCCCAACCCAACTCGCCCACCGCGATCTCGAACGGCCGTACCGGGGTGGCGATCATCCCGTCGTACAGCTTCATGTACTTCATCTTGCCGAAGAAGTTGAAGGTGGTCTCCGCGAGCGCCCCGGTCATCGCCGAGGAGGCGAGCATCGCCGGGGCCACGAACTCGGCGTACGAGACCAGCCGCCCGTCGGGCAGCGGCAGGTCGCCGATGAGCGCGCCGACGCCCACCCCGATGGAGAGCAGGTAGAGCAGCGGCTCCACGAAGCCGGAGAGCAGCAGCAGCCAGTAGACCGACTTCAGCGCCGCGACGTTGCGCCCGACCACCGACGCCGACCGCCGGGACGCGGCGGAGACGTCGACCAGCCGGGGCAGGATCAGCGTGACCACGACACCCCTCTCTGCATGGTGTTCAGACGACGAGCTTGCGACGGAACGCCCGCACCGCCAGCAACCAGCCGGCGACCGCCCAGGCGGTCAGGTAGAGCAGGTGCCCGACGATCGACCACTGTGGGGCGACGCCGAGCGTGGCCGCGCGGCACAGGTCCACGGCGTGCCACAACGGCGTCGCGTACGCCAGCCAGCGCAGCGCGTCGGGCAACGACTCGACCGGAAAGAACACCCCGGCGAAGAGCGTCATCGGGATGACAGCGAACCGGAAGAGCATCGCGAGCCAACTGTCGCTCGACACCGACGCGGCGTACGCGAAGGTCGGCGCGGCGACGGCCAGCCCGAGCAACGCCACCACCGGCAGGGTGGCCACCGCCCACGGTGACCGCAGAGCCCCGAACAGCCCGGTGACCAGCAGGAACGCCACGATCGTGGTGAGCACCCGGAACAGCACGAAGGCCAGGTGCCCGGCCACGATGTCACCCACCCGCAGCGGTGACGCGCCCTGGGCGAAGTAGGTCTTGACCCACTGGAAGTTGCTGAACACCGGCCAGGTCGAGTCACCGACGGTCACCTGGAGGGCGGTCGAGGCGATCAGCCCGGGGACCAGCCAGTCGAGGTAACGCACCCCGCCGACGCCCTGGTCGATGTAGGCGCCGACGCCCAGCCCGAACCCGAGAACGGTAAGCACCGGCAGGAGGAACGAGGAGAACACCCCGGCCCGCCAGGTGCGTCGCAAACCCACCAGGTAGTGCTCGAACACCGCGTACGCCGGCACCCAGGGGAACCGCGCCGATCCCGCCACACTCACCCGACCACCCCGCCCTGCCGCGCCGGTCACGACGACCTGTCTACCCCCCGGGTACGACAGACCGCCGGTCACCCTACGACGACCCCGCCGACGTGTCGCCCGGGTTTCGCCGCCGCCGTCGGCGAGCTCCGCGCCCTCGCCGAGCATGATCGACTCGGGTTTCAGGAAATCGGGCTGTCCGCCCCGCCGTATCACCCCGACTTCCAGGAAGCCGAGTGGATCTTCGCGGAGCCCGGGTGGTATGCCGGCATTGTCGCGGGCCAAGCCGCCAACGCCGCTCCCCCGACGGTCAGTCGACCAGGGTGCGGCCGGTCAGGTGCAGGAAGACGTCCTCCAGGCCGCTGCGCCGGACCAGCACGTTCGCCGGCTGGAGCCCCAACGCGGCAACCTCGGCGACCGCCGCGTCGCCGTCGGGCACATAGAGCAGGACCCGGTCGGGCAACACCTCGACCCGCTCCCCCAGCCCGTCGAGCTTGCCGGCGAATGGCTCCTGCGACTCGGCGGCGAAGCGCAGCTCGACCACCTCACGGGTCGAATGTTGCTCGATCAACGCCCGGGGTGAGCCCTCCGCGACGATCCGGCCGCCGTCCATCACCACCAGGCGGTCGCAGAGCTGCTCGGCCTCGTCCATGTAGTGCGTGGTGAGCACAAGCGTGACGCCCTGCTGCTTGAGCCGGAACAGCCGCTCCCACACCAGGTGCCGGGCCTGCGGGTCCAGCCCGGTGGTCGGTTCGTCGAGCAGCACGATCTCCGGATCGTTCACCAGCGCGCGGGCGATGGTCAGCCGGCGCTTCATGCCACCCGAGAGCGGCTCGACCTTGCTGTCGGCCCGCTCAGTGAGTTGGACGAAGTCGAGCAGCTCGGCGGCGCGCTCCCGGGCCGCCCGGCGGGAGATGCCGAAGTAACGGGCGTAGACGGTGAGGTTTTCCCGGACGGTCAGCTCCGGATCGAGATTGTCGAGCTGGGGGCACACCCCGAGGCGCGCCCGGATCGCCGGCCCGTCAGCCACCGGATCCATGTCGAGGATGCGCAGCTCACCCCCGCTGGGTGGGGAGATGCAGCCGACCATCCGCATGGTGGACGACTTGCCCGCTCCGTTTGGCCCGAGGAAGCCGAACGCCTCACCCGGGCGCACCTCGACGTCGATGCCGTCCACGGCGGTGAAATCACCGAACCGCTTCACCAGCCCGCGAGCCTGAATCAGTGGTCGCCCCGAAGTCACCGCCCGACCCTAACCGCCAGGTCCGACAGCCCTCCACGCAAATACGCGCCGCGCCCCGCCGGTCACCCCGACCACTGGCGACGAAACGCCGGTCGATGCCCCACCCGTCGGCCAATCGACGTGTATCGTCCTGTCGTGTCGCCCATCAGCGCGCCCGATGGTTCGTCGTCACCTGCCCGACCAGCCAACTCTCCCGCCGGTGGGTCCGCAGGAAGGCCCGACGGCGGGCCACCCCGACCACGACCGGAAGCCGAGCCGACGAAGCCCGGCGAACCCGGCCGCACCCACCCGCCCAACCCCACCACCCTCGCGACCGAGCCCGACGCGAGCAAGCCCCACCCGAGCGGACCCGACGCGACCGAGCCCCACCCGACCGGGCCCGACGCGAGCAAGCCCGACCCGACCAGGCCCGACGCAAGGAAACCCGACCCGACCGAGCCCGACCCGATCGGGCCTGGCGTCGCCGAGCCGGCGATTCGGGACCTGGCCGCCCAGTTCGAGGACGAGAAACCGGGACGGATGCTCTCCGGGCCGGCGGGTCTGCTCCTCACCACCGCGGCGCTGGCAATCGGCGCTCTCGCCCTGTGGCAGGTGTTCCGCCCCCTGTCGCAGGGCAGCAAGTATTACCTGATCATCTTCCTGGCCGGCGTACTCCCGCTGGTCTTCCTCGCCTACCCGGCCGACCTGCGGCTGCCGGCCCGGCTACGCAGACGGCGAGCCGGAAGCGCGGACAACAGCGACCGGCCCATCCAGGCGCCGGCGTCGACGGGTCCGACCGTGACCGACTGGGTTCTGGTCGCCCTGGCGGTCGCGGCCTGTCTCTACCCCGTCCTGCCGATCCGGATCGGCAGCGGTGGCGGCGGCTACAACGCGTTCCTCGACAGGCAGGGTCTGCTGGCGACGACGGACCTGGTGCTGGGCACCGTCCTGCTGCTCCTGCTGCTCGAAGCGTGTCGACGCACCACGGGTTGGATCCTGCCCGCGGTCTGCCTGGTGTTCCTCGGCTACGGCTACTACGGCGGGTTGCTGCCGCAGACCTGGCCGGTCGCGCACGCCGGGCTCGACTTCCGTCAACTGGTCGACGCGTTCTACAACTCCGACAGCGGCTTCTACGGCACACCACTCGACGTGGCCGCCTCGTACATCGTGCTGTTCACCATCTACGGCGCGGTGCTGGAGCTGTCCGGGGCCGGGCGGTTCTTCGTCGAACTGTCGGCTGCGGCGTTCCGGCGTTCGCGTACCGCCGCCGGCCGGACGGCGGTGGCCTCCGGTTTCCTGCTCGGCACCGTCTCCGGCTCCGGCGCGGCCACGACGGTGAGCATCGGCGCTGTCACGTGGCCGCTGCTGCGCCGCGCCGGCTACCCGCCGGAGCGGGCCGGCGGCATGCTGGCCGCGGCGGGGGTGGGCGCCATCCTCTCCCCGCCCACGTTGGGCGCGGCGGCGTTCATCATCGCCGAGTACCTGGGCGTCTCATACCTGCAGGTGCTGGGCTGGGCGACGGTGCCGACGGTGCTCTACTACCTCGGCATCCTGCTGGCCGTGGAGATCGACGCTCGCCGCTCCGGCGTACGCCCAGTGGTGATCGACGTGGGCTCGCCCTGGCGTCTGCTGGCCCGGTTCGGCTACCACTTCGCCTCGCTGATCGCCATCATCGTCTTCCTCGCGGTCGGCGTGTCCGCGACGAGGGCTGTCGTCTTCGCCATCGTGCTCGCCGTCGCGTTGTCCTTCCTGGACCGCGCGCACCGGCTCACCCCGGGCCGGCTGGTGACCGCGCTCGTCACCGGCGTACGCGGCGTCCTCGCCGTCACCGCGGTCTGCGCCGCCGCCGGCATCATCACGGCGACCACCACGAAGACCGGCCTCGGGCCGCAGGCGGCGGCGCTGCTGATCGGCGGGGCGCAGGCGGCCACCTCGGACCCGACGCTGGTGCTGGTGCTCACCGCGCTGCTCGCCGCCGTCGCGCTCACCCTGCTGGGTCTGGCCGTGCCGGTCACCGCGTCGTTCGTGATCGGTTGGGTGATCGTCGGTCCGGCCCTGCTCGACCTGGGCGTCACCGCTCCGGCGGCGGCGATGTTCGTCTTCTACTTCGCGGTGCTGTCCGAGGTGTCCCCACCGACCGCGCTCGCCGCGGTGGCCGCCGCCGCGGTCACCGGCGGCCGGCTGGTGCCGACCATGTGGCAGACCCTGCGGTACGCGCTGCCGGCGTACCTGACTCCGATCGCGTTCGTCATCACGCCGGCCGGGCTCGGTCTGCTCGGCATCGGTGGCGTCCAGCGGATGGCCTTCGCCGCCGTGGTCACCGCGCTCAGCGTGGCGGTGCTCGCGGTCGCCGCCGGTGGCTGGTTGCCCGGCGTGGGGCCGGCCGGCGCACCGGAACGGGTGCTGGGTGCTGTCGCCGGCGTCACACTGCTCTGGCTCGAACCCGTGCCGGTCACGGTCGGCGTGGTGCTGGCCGTCGTCGCTGCGGCGGGTGTGTTCGTCCGACGTGGAGCCGCCGGCCGGTCATCGTCCGGATCACCAGCCAATCCTGTGGAGGAACAACTGTGAGACGAATCGACGTACGGCTCGCGGCGGGCCTGAGCGTGCTCGCCCTCGTCGCTGTCGGGGCCGCGGGGTGCGGAGGTCAGAAGGGCGGTGCGGCCACTGACGACGCGGCCAGCGAGGTGACCTGCGAGGTGACCCGGGAGACCCGCGTCGGCATCGCCACCGGCAACGCGACGGGCGTCTACTACGTGGTGGGCAACGCCCTGGCCGGGCAGTTGTCCGGGGCGACCGGCGGCAAGCTCACCGGCACCGCCGCCGAGACCGGCGCGTCGGTGCAGAACGTCGAGCAACTCGTCGGCGGCCAGTACGACGTGGCGTTCTCGCTCTTCGACACGGCGGTCAACGCGGTCGAGGGCAAGGGCAGCTTCACCGCGCCGCAGCCGGTGCAGGCGCTGACCCGCATCTACGACAACTACACCCAGGTAGTGGTCCGCAACGACTCCGGGATCACCTCGGTGGCCGACATGCGGGGCAAGCGGATCTCCACCGGCTCACCGAAGTCCGGCACCGAGGTGATCGCCAACCGGCTTTTGGAGGCCGCGGGCCTCGACCCGGCCAAGGACATCCGGGCGCAGCGACTGGACCTGACCAAGACGGTCGAGGGGATCAAGGACGGCAGTGTCGACGGCTTCTTCTGGTCCGGCGGTCTGCCCACCGGGGGCCTCACCGACCTGTTCACCACTGCCCGCGACACGGTGAAGTTCGTCAACCTCGCGCCGCTGCTGCCGAAGATGGCCGCGCTGAGCCCCGGCTACCAGGAAGGCACGATCGGGCGGGACGTGTACCGGACGGCGACCGACACCCCGACCATCGTCGTGCCCAACGTTCTGTTGGTCCGCAAGGACCTGGACGCCAACGTCGCCTGCGCGATCACCCGGACCGTGTTCGACAAGCGCGACGCCCTGGCCCAGGCCAACCCGGCGGCCAAGGGGATCTCGCTGGAGAGGGCCCGCAGGACCCTGCCGGTGCCGCTGCACCGCGGTGCCGAGAAGGCGCTGAACGACCTCGGGGCGAACTGACCCGGCCGGTCAAACGTCGTCCGGCGCGGTGGCCGCGCGCGCCACGCCGACCAGCCGGTCGGTCTCGGCGAGCAGTGCCTCGTCGTCCGCCGGAGTGCCGGGGTCGAGTCGGACCGTCCAGGTCAGACCGTCGACCCCGGCCACGCGCCGGGCCGCGATCCGCGCCGCGCCGCCGGGCACCGGCTGGTGCTCGGTGTACGCGACCGAGCGGGTCACCCGGGCACGCACCTGGTGCGGCAGCTCCCCCGGGTCGAGCAGCAGGTACGTCTCGGCCGGACCGTCGGCGACCACCGTGTAGGCGTCCCGCTCGACGACCGGTTCGGCGGGGGTGACTGTCAACTCCCGGCCGGACCAGACCGCCTTGAGGATGGTGTGCCAACCGAGCCGGTGCCCCCGACCGGGCAGCCACAGCCCGAGGTTGGTGGCGACCACCACCCCGTCGCCCTCGCCGTTGCCGGCGGCGGCCCAGGCCAGCACCCGCTCGTCGGCGGTCAGCGGCGGACGGTCGGCCGGCGGCAGCTTCGGCTTGCGGCTGAACAGTCCCATCTAGAGGCCTCCCGCGGCCTGCTCGCGCAGCGCTCGGGCGTGCTGCTCAAGGGACAGCAGCTCACCGAAGGCGGCGAAGTACTCGTCCTTGTTGTTGACCGGGTTGATTCGCTGGATGCGTGACTTGAGGTCCCGGACCCGGGCGGTCACCGACCCGAACTGCACCCGGGCCATGGTGATCGACACGTAGCGTGGGTCCGGTTCGCCGTCGATCCGCAGTGGTTCGACGGCCAGCTCGCCGACCAGCGCCGCAGCCGCCAGGTCGTCGCAGGCGTCGCGGACCGACTCGATCCAGACCGCGCCGCCGGTCGCCGACGCGGCACCACCGGCCGCCGCGATTGCGGCACGCACAGCGACGTGCACCGGGTGGCGGTATTCGGTGGCCTCGACCGCGTCGAACATCGGCCCGGCCAGGACCGGCTGCTGGAGGGCGAGCTTGAGCGCCTCCCGCTCGACCATGGACTGCGGGCTGTCCACCGCCGGCGCGGGCCGGGCCGAGGTGGGCCGGGCGGCGGGGGCGGCGTCGCGGGCGCCGGTCGGCGCGGTGTTGCCGGCGGCGAGCACCGCCCGCTGCACCGGCTCGATCTCCATGCCGAGGTCCATGGCGAGCTTGCGAACGTACTCCGGGCGCTTTTCCCGGTCCTTGAGTCGCGCGACCAGTGGTGCGGCGTGGCGCATCGCCTCGACCCGGCCGTCCACGGTGTCCAGGTCGAAGCGGCCGATCACGTGTCGCAGCGCGAAGTCGACGAGCGGCTCGCGCCGGGCGACCAGGTCACGCACCGCCAGGTCGCCCTTGGCCAGCCGCAGATCGCACGGGTCCATGTTGTCCGGGCTGACCGCGATGAAGGTGCGCCCGACGAACCGCTGATCGTCTTCGAAGGCGCGCAGCGCGGCCTTCTGCCCGGCGGCGTCGCCGTCGAAGGTGAAGATGATCTCGCCGGCCACCTCGTCGCTGTCGAACAGGAGCCGCCGCAGGACGGAGATGTGGTCCGCGGCGAAGGCGGTGCCGCAGGTCGCCACGGCCGTGGTCACCCCGGCCAGGTGACAGGCCATCACGTCGGTGTAACCCTCGACGATCACCGCCCGCCCCTGCTTGGCGATCTCCCGTTTGGCCTGGTCGATGCCGTAGAGCACGTGTGACTTCTTGTAGATCGGCGTCTCGGGGGTGTTCAGGTACTTCGGGCCGTCGTCGTCGTCGAAGAGCTTGCGCGCGCCGAAGCCGATCACGTCACCGGCGAGGTCGCGGATCGGCCAGAGCAACCGGCGGCGGAACCTGTCGATCAGGGAACCGGAGCGGGCCTCCCGGGACAGCCCGGCGGTGACCAGCTCCTGGTGGGTGAAGCCCTGCTGGCGCAGGTGCTTGGTGAGCAGGTCCCAACCCTCCGGCGCGAACCCACAGCCGTAGCGCTCGGCGGCGGCCCGGTCGAAGCCCCGTCGCGCCAGGAACTCCCGTGCCGGCCGGGCGCCGGCGGTGCTCAGTTGCGCCCGGTAGAACTCGACGGCGGCGGCGTGCGCGGCGACCAGACGTTGCCGCTGACCCTGCTGCGGGCGGGGTCGCGGGGTGCCCTTGTCGTCTTCGATGTAGCGCAGTTGGATGCCGGCGCGGCCGGCCAGCCGCTCGACGGACTCCACGAAGCTGAGGTGGTCGGCGTCCATCAGGAACTTGATCGCGTCGCCGCCGGCCCCGCAGCCGAAGCAGTACCAGACGTTGCGGGCCGGGGACACGTTGAACGACGGACTCTTCTCGTCGTGGAACGGGCACAGGCCCTTGAGGTTGCCTCCGCCGGCGGACTTCAGGGTGACCGTCTCGGAGATCACATCCCCGATCGAGGTGCGTTCCCGGACCAGTGCGATGTCCTCGTCCCGGATCCGCCCAGCCATGCGCCACCCCCTCGCCGTACATCCTGCCCTGCCGGACCGACGACCCGCCGGCCGGGGGACGCCGGTGTGGCGGCGGCCGCTGCCAGCTGGGCGGTTCCGGCCCGCCGGCCGGGTCCGCACGGGGACCATGACCAGATGCGCCGGGTACGGACCGAAGCCCCCCGCCTGCCGAGATGGCTGGCCGCTCGGATGGGGCTACCCGGGCAGAGCCCGCAGGCAGACGAGGCCGGCCACCGGCATGCCACCTGGTTGGAGCTCTTCCTCGACCTCATCTTCGTGTACGCGTTGGCGGCCGTGGTGGCCCGGCTGGGTAACGAACCGACCCCGTCGCCGGCGGAAGTGCTGGCCGTGATCGGGCTCTTCGTGGTGATCCAGTGGGCCTGGATCGGGCAGGTCTACTACGACACCCGGTTCGATCCCGACGACACGCTGCACCGGGTGCTGGTGCTTGTCGCGTTGGTCGGCGCGGGCGCGATGACGCTCGGGGTCGACGAGGTGCCGGAGAGCGTGCTGCTGCCGGTCGGGTACCTGATCGTGCGGGGCGTGCTGCTCCTGCTGTACCTGCGCGCCCGCCCCACCAGTCCGATGGCCCGGATGGTGACGACTGTCTACCTGATCGGCTTCGGGTCGGGCTGGTTGATCTGGCTGGTGTCGCTGACCGTGCCCACCGAACTGCGCCCGGTGCTGTGGGTGGTCGCGATGGTCATCGAACTGGCCACGCCCTGGGTCGGAGTGCGCTGGCTCAACCGCTGGCCGGTGGACAACCGGCACCTGCCGGAACGGATCGGACAGTTCACCATCATCGTGCTGGGTAGCGCACTGGCCAGCCTGCTCTTCGCGGTGCCGGACCATCCCCCGCCACACATGATCCTCACCGCCGCGTTGGCCTTCCTGATCCCGGCGGCCGTCTGGTGGGTCTACACCACGTTCGTCACCACCCGCCTGACCCAGCGGCGGTTACGTGGCGGGCAGGCGTACAGCTACCTGCACATTCCGCTCGGCGGTGCGCTGCTGCTGCTCGGTTGGTCCCTCGGGCAGGTGGTCCGGCTGGTCGACGACAACGCGAACCGCCTGCCGCTGGAACTGCGGCTGCTGCTGGGCGCCTCGATGGTGGTGTGGACCGCCTGCGGGCTCGCCCTGTACTGGCTGTGGACCCGACCGAGCGCCGCCCGGTTGGCGATCGCCGCCTACGGGGTGGTCTCGGTCAGCCTGATCAGCTCGACGGTGCACCAGCCCAGGCTGATGCTGGCGCTGCTCTCCCTGGCGGTGGTCGGGTACGCCGTACTGCTCAGCCGACGGCTCGCCCGGGCCGGCGAGGAGATGAACACGCCCGAGGGATGACCGGCGCTCAGGCCGCCGCGGCCGGCTCCGGGATGGTCGTCTCCTCGGCCGCCACCTGCTGGTTCCAGTCCGCCTTGGTGGAGCGCCAACCCTCGTCGTCCATGCCGCGCCGCCAGTAGCCGGAGATGGAGAGCCGGTCGAGGGGTACGCCCCGCTCGCCGCGCAGCAGCCGGCGTAGCTCCCGGACGAAGGCGGCCTCACCGTGCACGAACGCGTGCACCCGGCCGGGCGGGAACTCCAACGCCCGCACCGCCGCGACCAGCGCCTCGCCCACCGGGCGTTCGCCGCGATGCAGCCAGGTCAGCTGGACCGCCCCGGGGCTGAGCAGCTTCTGCTCCTCCGCCGGATCGGCGATCTCGACGAAGACGTGGGCCGGGGCACCCAGCGGCAGGCGCTCGCACGCGGCGGCGATCGCCGGCAGGGCGCTCTCGTCACCGACCAGCAGGTGCCAGTCGGCGTCCGGGTTCGGGGCGTACGCGCCGCCGGGGCCGACGAAGTGCACCGGATCGCCGGGGCGCAGCGCGGCGGCCCACGGCCCGGCCAACCCCTCGTCGCCGTGGTGCACCACGTCGACGGTCAGCTCCCCGGCCAGCGGATCCCAGCGCCGCACCGTGTAGGCGCGCAGCCGGGGCCACTGCTCCCGGGGCAGGTCCCGACGGATCACGGCGAGGTCCAACGGCTGCGGGTACGCGACGCCCGGCTGCGGGAACACCACCTTGATGTAGTGGTCGGTGAACTCGCCCACCGGCAGGCCAACCAGCTCGTCCCCACCGAGGACGAGCCGGATCAGGTGCGGGGTGGGCCGCTCGGTGCGCAGCACCCGGGCCGAGGTGACGTTCCTGGGGCGTTCCGTCATGTCAGTTAGGCTAGCCTAAGCTGGCTCGTGGTCAACCGGCGGCGTGCCACCCCCGACCAGGCGGGTGTGCCAGCTCACGGCCGCCGGGTCGGTGAGCGAGGCGACCTGGTCGATCACCACCCGCAGCCGGGCCGCGTCATCCTCAGCGGCCCGCCACAGCGGGGCGAAGACCGGATCGAGCCCCTCCGGGGCGTACCGGACCAGCGCGGCGACCAACTCCGCCAGCATCGTCCGCTGCCGCTCATAGCGGCCCCGGAAGCCACTGCGGCGCATCACGTACCGCAGCGCGATGCCCTTGAGCAGAGCACACTGCGCCCGGACCAGCCGGGGAACCACCAGGTCAGCGGCGTAGCGGCGATGCGGGCCCGGACCGAAGCGCTCCTCCGTGGCCGCCACCGCCGCCGACACGAACAGCCCGGTCACCCCACTTGTGGTGGCCTTCAGCGCGACCTGGGCGCGATGGCTGCCGTCGTACCCGGCGAACGGAGCGAGCAGCGGACCGGCCAGCAGATCGACAAGCACCTCGGCCAGGTCCTCCGCGGACTCCCCAGAGTAGGCGGCGGCCACGTCGGCGCAGAGCGCGGCCCGCTCGTCGGCGTCGGTGAGCAGCTGGTGCAACGTGACATAGCCACCGTGGATGCCGTCCTCCACGTCGTGCACCGAGTACGCGACGTCGTCGGCCCAGTCCATCACCTGCGCCTCCAGGCAGCGCCGGTCGCCGGGCGCGCCGGCCCTGATCCAGTCGAAGACTGCGGCGTCGTCGGCGTACACCCCGAACTTGCGCTCCCCGGGCCGGCGCGGCCAGGGGTACTTGCCGATCGCGTCCAGCGACGCCCGGGTCAGGTTCAGCCCGGCGGACGAACCGTCCGGGGCGAGCACCTTCGCCTCCAGCCGGGTCAACACCCGCAGAGTCTGCGCGTTGCCCTCGAAGCCACCGCACGGCGTGGCGAGCAGGTCCAGCGCAGCCTCGCCGTTGTGCCCGAACGGTGGGTGCCCGAGGTCGTGCGCGAGCCCCGCGACGTCCACCACGTCCGGGTCGCAGCCCAGCCGGGCACCCATCTCCCGGGCGATCTGAGCCACCTCCAACGAGTGGGTCAGCCGCGTACGCAGGAAGTCGTCAGTGCCGGCGGTGTGCACCTGGGTCTTGGTGGCCAGCCGGCGAAACGCCGCTGAGTGCAGCACCCGGGCCCGGTCGCGCTCGTACGGCGACCGACGATGCCCGGTGTCCTTGGGCGGCTCCTCGACCAACCGCGCGTCCGCCGCGTCACCCCTCCCGGGCATCAGGCCGCTGCTGTTCGCGACTGCGGGGCTCGCAAGACCGGCTCACTCCTCGCGCTCACGGAGCACGCAGAACTCGTTGCCCTCGGGGTCGGACAGCACCGTCCACTCGACGTCACCCTGACCGATGTCGACGTGCCGGGCGCCCATGTCGACCAGACGCTCGACTTCGGCCTCCTGGTTGGCGGGGCGCAGGTCGAGGTGCAGCCGGTTCTTGCGCTCCTTGCCCTCGGCCACCGGGGCGAAGAACAGGGCGGGCAGTTGGTCCGGGGACTGGCGGATCTCCACGCCGCTCGGCGTCTCGGTGACGACCTGATAGCCGAGCGCCTCGGCCCACCAACGGGCAAGTCGGGCCGGATCGCGGGCGTCGACAGTCAGGCTCTCCCAGACACTGGTCATGCAGTCACCTCTTCCCGTTCGACGCGGCGCCCAATCGGCCGTGTGCGAGCGAGCCAAGATTACGCCCGCCACCACTGCCCGACCTGCCCACGACGCATCGACGAAGGGCACGCAACCACCGATTGGCCCCCAGTTGCCAACCGATCGCCGAGGGTTACGGGCTCGCGACCTGAAGTCGCCGCCGGTAGCGCTCCCAGCGCGGAACGTAACCAGCACCCATCTCGCCGCGCTCGCCGCCGCGAGTTTCGGGCTCGGGCATCGGGTGGCCGACACCGTCCGACAGGGTGAGTTCCGGGAGTCGGTCGTGTGCACCACCGCCGGCTGCGTGGTGACCTACCCGGCCGGGCGCAGCGCCCTGCTGACCCTCGTCACCGTGTCGGCCGCTGGGGACCTGGAGGCGCTGCACGAGGAGGCGCGGGCGGTGGCCCACCGGGCGGGCTCATTCCTGGACGTTCGCGGCGCAGGCATCGGCGCGGCCTCGGTGCCCGACGCGCACGCCCCGCTGGCCACGCGTACCCCGATGGCGACCCTGCCGGCGCAGTTGTGCCGCTCGTCCCGACCGACCTGGCGTCGCCCGCCGATCTGAGGGTCGGCGGCGGCCGGGTGACCGGGCCGCCGCCGACGCGCGTCAGCGGCTGTCCGACCCGCCGCTCTCCACCACCGCCCGACCGGCCTCCAGCCGGGCCACCGGCACCCGGAACGGCGAGCAGGACACGTAGTCCAGGCCGACCTCGTGGAAGAAGTGCACCGAGTCCGGGTCGCCACCGTGCTCACCGCAGATGCCGAGCTTCAGCCCGGGCCGGGCCGCCCGACCCTCCTCGGCGGCGATCCGCACCAGCCGGCCGACGCCGTCACGGTCGATCGACTCGAACGGCGAGATGCCGAAGATGCCCAGCTCCAGGTAGCGCCAGAAGAACGCGCCCTCGACGTCGTCGCGGGAGAAGCCCCAGCCCATCTGGGTCAGGTCGTTGGTGCCGAAGGAGAAGAACTCGGCGGCCTCGGCGATCTGCCCGGCGGTCAGCGCCGCCCGGGGCACCTCGATCATGGTGCCGATCAGCACCTCGACGCCACTGTCCCCGACCACCTCGGCAATGATCTTCTCGGCTTCGGCGCGGACCGTCTCCAGCTCCTGCACCGCCCCGACCAGCGGCACCATGATCTCCGGCTTGGCCACACCCCCGTTACGGGCGCAACTCACCGCCGCCTCGGCGATGGCCCGGACCTGCATGGCGAACAGGCCGGGGATGACCAGACCGAGGCGGACGCCCCGCAGCCCGAGCATCGGGTTCTCCTCGTGCATCCGCCGCACGGCGGCGAGCAGCGCCTCTTCCTTGGCCACGTCCTCACCGCGTTCCTGGGCGACCGCCACGTTGACGGCGAGCTGCTCCAACGGCGGCAGGAACTCGTGCAACGGCGGGTCGATCAGCCGGACGGTGACCGGCAGGCCGTCCATCTCGCGGAAGATCTCCTCGAAGTCGGCCCGCTGCAACGGCAGCAACGCTTGCAGCGCCGCCTCCCGCTCGTCTGCGGCGCGGGCCAGGATCAGCCGCTCCACCAACTCCCGCCGGTCGCCGAGGAACATGTGCTCTGTGCGGCACAGCCCGATGCCCTCGGCGCCGAAGCGCCGGGCCCGGGCGGCGTCCGCACCGGTGTCGGCGTTCGTGCGGACCGCCAGCCGCCGCTTCCCGTCGGCGTGCGTCATGATCCGGTGTACGGCCCGGACCAACGCGTTGTCGATGTGCTCGGGGTCGAGGCTGCCCTCGAAGTACTGCACGACCTCCGACGGCATGACCGGTACCTCGCCGAGGTAGACCTTGCCGGTGGTGCCGTCGATGGACACCACGTCGCCCTCGTTGACGGTCTGCCCGGCGACGGTGAACCGCTTCGCCGGGACGTTCACCTCGATCTCGTCGGCGCCGGAGACGCAGGTCTTGCCCATCCCCCGGGCCACCACCGCGGCGTGGCTGGTCTTGCCGCCGCGCGAGGTGAGAATGCCCTTCGCGGCGATCATGCCGTTCAGGTCGTCCGGGTTGGTCTCCCGACGCACCAGGATCACCGACTCGCCCTCGGCGGCCAGCTCGACGGCCCGGGCGGAGGTGAAGACCACGGTGCCGGACGCCGCGCCGGGCGAGGCGCCGATGCCCTTGGCGACCGGCTGGAACTCGTGGTCGAGCTGGAAGCGGGGGAACATCAGCTGAGCCAGTTGCGCCCCGTTGACCCGGTGCAGCGCCTCGTCCAGGTCGATCAGGCCCTCGTCGACGAGCTGCCCGGCGATGACGAACGCGGCGGCGGCGGTGCGCTTCCCCACCCGGGTCTGCAACATCCACAGCTTGCCGCGCTCGATGGTGAACTCGATGTCGCACAGGTCTTTGTAGTGCTCCTCAAGCCGGGCCATGATGCCGAGCAGCTCGTCGTAGGAGGACTTGTCGAGCTGCTCCAACTCCTGCAACGGCACTGTGTTGCGGATGCCGGCGACCACGTCCTCACCCTGGGCGTTTGCCAGGTAGTCGCCGTAGATGCCCTGCGCGCCGCTGGCCGGGTCACGGGTGAACGCGACACCGGTGCCGGAGTCGGGCCCGAGGTTGCCGAAGACCATTGTCACCACGTTGACAGCGGTGCCGAGGTCGGCCGGGATCCGCTCCTGGCGGCGGTAGAGCACCGCGCGCTCGGCGTTCCACGACTCGAAGACCGCCCGGATGGCCAGGTCGAGCTGCTCGCGTGGCTGCTGCGGGAACTCCCGACCGGTGTGCTTCAAGAAGATCTTCTTGTACGCGTCGACCAGCCCACGCAGGTCGTCGGCGTCCAGATCCAGGTCGTTGTGGGTGCCCTTGGCGTGCTTGGCCTCGTCGAGCGCGTGCTCGAACTCCTCGCCCGGCACCTCGCAGACGGTCTTGCCGAACATCTGGATGAGCCGCCGGTAGGAGTCCCAGGCGAACCTGTCGTTGCCTCCCGCCTGCGCGGAGAGCCCGACCACGCTCTGGTCGTTGAGACCGACGTTGAGGACGGTCTCCATCATGCCGGGCATGGAGAACTTGGCACCGGAGCGGACGGAGACCAGCAGTGGGTCCTGCGGGTCGCCGAGGCGCTTGCCCATCGCGCGCTCCAGCGATTCCAGGTGCGCCTCGATCTGACCGGCGAGCCCGTCCGGCTCCCGTCCGGTCGCGAGGTACGCCTGACACGCCTCGGTGGTGATGGTGAAGCCGGGCGGGACGGGCAGGCCCAGGTTTGTCATCTCGGCGAGGTTTGCCCCCTTGCCGCCGAGCAACTCCTTAAGGTCCTTGTTGCCTTCGGAGAAGTCGTAGACGTACTTGTGATCGACGGTCTCTTGCGCTGCCACCAGAGCCTCCACAACACACGCGCCGGATTGACACTTAACGAAGGTTCAGTTTTCTTCTTCCCCGGGACGGACCGCCGGTAATCCCGGGGTCAACGTCGATCGGTGGGCGAAGGTTAAGCGAACATCGAGTGACCTGGGACCGTTCGGTGACAATTGGCACAGCCATCACGACTATCCGTGTTCGTACCGGTTTTTGGGAACGCTTCCATGCGCACCATCACGCATCCCGGCCGAGAGTCGTACGCTTGACGCCACGCCAGCCGGTGAACCTCACTTTTGCCATAACCGACGCGAATACACCCCTCCGGAGTCGCCGCCGTGTCGACCACCCCCTCTCCCGGCCCCACCGCCGTCCCCGCCACCGGCGAGATGCCGCTGCCGACGCGGGAACCGGACGCGGCCACGCTGGCCCAGGCCGCCGAACGGGCGGCCGGCGACCTGCTCGCCCCGTCGGCCCCACACCGGCTGGCCGACGTCATCCCCGCGCCGCGGCAGATCCAGCCGAACCCGACCGACGACTGGGTCCTCCCGGCCGACGCGGTCATCGTGGCCAACGCCGAGCCCGCCGCGCTGGCCGCCGCCGAGCAGCTCGCCCAGCTCCTGCGCCCGGCCACCGGCTACCCGCTGCCAGTCACCGACGCCACCGCGCCGGAACCCGCCGGCGGCATCGCGCTGGTGCTCGACGACACCGCCGACCTCGGCGCGGAGGGCTACCGCCTCGACATCGCCACCGGCGGGGTACGCGTCACCGCCCCCACCGGCGCCGGCCTCTTCTACGGCGTACAGACGCTCCGCCAGCTGCTACCGGCGGCCATCGAGAGCCCCCACCCGGTCACCGAACGCTGGGCGCTGCCCGGAGGGACCATCACCGACGCACCCCGCTTCCCCTACCGGGGCGCGATGCTCGACGTCGCGCGGCACTTCTTCGCCGTCGAGGACGTGCTGCGGGTGATCGACCACCTGGCCCGCTACAAGCTCAACCACCTGCACCTGCACCTCACCGACGACCAGGGTTGGCGGATCACCGTCGACTCCTGGCCGAAGCTGACCGCCATCGGCGGGACGACCGAGGTCGGCGGCGGCCTCGGCGGGCACTACACGAAGGCCGACTACGCGCGGATCGTCCTCTACGCGGCCGCCCGCCACATCACCGTCGTCCCGGAAATCGACCTTCCGGGGCACACCAACTCGGCGCTGGTCGCCTACCCGGAGCTGGCACCGGACAAGATCGCGCCGCCGCCGTACACCGGCACCGAGGTCGGCTTCAGCTACGTCGACCCCGCCGACGAGCGGACGTACGACTTCGTCGCCGACGTGTTGGGCGAGGTCGCCGCGCTCACCCCCGGCCCCTGGCTGCACATCGGCGGCGACGAGGCGTTCAAGGTGAAGGGCGAGGTCTACACCGGTTTCGTCGAGCGGGTCCAGCGCATCGTGGCCGACCTCGGCAAGACCGTCGTCGGCTGGCACCAGCTCGCACCGGCCGCCCACCTCGACGGGCGGGTCCTGCAGTGGTGGGGCACGAACGGTGAAGACCCCACCACCGTCGACGCCGTACGCCGGGGCGCCCGGCTGATCGTCTCCCCCGGCAACCACGCCTACCTGGACATGAAGTACGCCCCGGACACCCCGATCGGGCACGACTGGGCCGGCCTCATCGACGTACGAAAGTCCTACGACTGGGATCCGGGTACGCACGTCACCGGCGTACCCGCCGAGGCTGTGCTCGGTGTGGAGGCCCCGCTCTGGACCGAATCGGTCACCTCGCTGGCCGACATCGAACTCCTGCTCCTGCCCCGCCTCCCGGCCATCGCCGAACTGAGTTGGTCCCCCCGGGCAACCCACGGCTGGGCCAGCTTCCGCGACCGGCTGGCCGGCCAGGGCCTGCGCTGGACGACGGCCGGGATCACCTTCCACCGCGCGCCGGAGATCCCCTGGTCGACCACGCCGACCATCCCCACACAACGCAACGTGCCCCAAACCGACACCGCCACCCCCTGACCGGTGCAGCGCGGACCTCGGGCGGCCGGCACCCCGGCGCCCGCGCCCACGCTGTGAGTAGGCCGGCCCACCCGGCCCCTGTCGCCCTGGGTCGGGCCGGTCAGGGTGCACGGACAGCGCAGACCGGCGTGATCCACTCGGTTTTCATGATGTCGGGGTGTGCCCGGCACCCGGACACCGCGTTTTCCGTGAACCCGAGTCGATCATCCCGCCA